>DASZQR010000016.1 GCA_035549555.1 Patescibacteria group bacterium | reverse complement strand
GCCCATACAGTTGGCAAGATGCCTATAATTGGCAGGCATCAGCGTATGATTCAAATGTTTTCTTTTTAGACCAAACTTGCCATGTTGCCCCGAATTAATTTGTAATATTGGTATATAAGGAATAAATCGTCACAACATTTTATATCTTAATTATAATACTTGTATGAAAGCATTAATTTTTTTCATACTTATCTTTTATTTTGACATTAGTGGTAAAACTCAAACACTTGACTCTGCGTCAACATTAGTCAGATACAAGTTGACCTATCTTTCTGATTCCTTATTACCTAAAAAAACACGAACAGACATAATGCAGTTATGTATTGGGGATACTATTTCCAGTTTTTACAGCTATATAGGGTTCAGTTCTGATTCTGCTATAAAGAATGATATGGCAGAGGGCAAAATAACGTTGCAGGATTTTTCGAAAACCCAGGAATTTCATAGAAAGTATCCTAGCCCTGGCCTGTTAAACAAGTATGAACTCTATATCAATTATCCAGAAAACAAAATAACTACCACGGACAATGTTTTCACTTCGAAATATTTATTTGAAGAAAAGATGGAACCACTGAAATGGACGATTTTGGGAGATACAATGAAAATATCAGGTTATAATTGTCAAAATGCTACCACGAATTTCAGAGGCAGGTTATATATAGCATGGTTTACACCGGAATTGCCGTGGAACGAAGGTCCCTATAAATTCAGAGGGTTACCGGGTCTAATAATTAAGATTGAGGATACAAAAGAGAATTTTATATTTGAATGTATCGAAATCCAGCGTCTTAGCCGGAAACAACCCATAGTTCTTAACAATAAAGATTTTATTAAAACCAACCGGGCGGAATATCGTAAATTACTAAAAGCCGGGTTTGACAATCTTTACCAGGTTCTTATCGCCGACCATATTAATAATATCACCATGAGTGAGGATACAGAAAATATGCTTAAAGCTAATTTGCAAAAACCGTTGCCCTATAATCCAATAGAATTAGAATAGCCTAATTGTTGAAATGTATTGACGCTGTTGTAAAGATTTAAGTGAGGCTATTAAATTCCTCAGTTCTTCAATGAATGTTTGACTTCTTTCGGGGGAGATATATCTAAGAGGTCATAGGCTGAAATTTTATAAAATTCTGCAATTAAAATTAGTCGTTCAACGTCAAGCTTTGTTTTTCCTGTTTCTAAAAGTGAGTAAGTGTTTTGGCTCATGCTTAGTGCATCAGCTACCGTTTGTTGCGAATACCCATGCTTTTCTTTTAAGAATTTTAGCTTTTCGCAAATAAGCTTTTGCATGTAAGGTTTATGATTAATGATGCCCTAAGGTAAAAAAAAAAAATACATGACCCAAAATCATTTTATCAGAAAAACTGATAAGATTATCAGTAAAACGGTTAGGATGGCATCATGAATTGTAGGAATTTGCTTATGATAGCATATTATTAACTCAAACCTAAAGTTTATGAAAAAAATTATTAGTTTCTTTCTGTTTGGTATAGTTTCTTTAAATAGTTGGTCGGCTACTACCTTTCCGGAAAACAAAGCTGAGAAAAATACATTTAGTATTGAACGAACTAATTCAAAGCAGGATCTGATATGTGCCGATTATACTGTTACCTGTGGTAGCGGTTTTGTATGTGCTACTTCACTACAAGAAATTAGTATTATGATTACGCTAATATATTTGCAGTTTTGTGTGTATGGTGAAAATCCAACTTGCGACCCACCCACCGTTACAATATAACATTCAATCATTCCTAGTACACAATAATACCGCAAGAGTACTTTTTTTCAGAAAGCTTTCAGCGTATTTTTACGTCTGAAAGATTTTAAATTTTAATCAAAGGAAGAATATTTTGAGTTTGCAGAGACAAAATATAATTATGTAACATGAAACATTTCCTCTTTCTGTTTTTATTGACTGCTATGTCATTTGTTAGTTATGGTCAATTAAAGGACTCTGTTTTATTTAAGGCGAGTTATATATATGCAAACCAAGGTGAAGATAAGAATCCAGGTTTTCTTCCTAAAGATAGTTTAGTTGTAGAAATAGGTAAAAGATTCTCCATTTGTTACAGTGAGTGGGAAAGGTTAGCAGAACTATACGTCGAAGATGAGTTTAAAAAACAACTCCAAACCCAGAAAGGGCAATTGAAACTGGATATGACGACCTTTTCTTTGCCTAAATTTGGGATGACGCAAAGGCTATATAAGCTATTTAATCAAAACAAAATAGTTGTTACAGACAGGATTTTAAAAGATAAATTTATTTACGAAGACAGTTTGGACCTTTTTAAATGGCAAATTTTATCCGACACTGCTACTATTTCAGGTTATAAATGTCAAAGAGCTACTACATTTTTCAGAGGACGCCATTATGATGCATGGTTTTCCGATCAGATTCCTATACAGAATGGTCCCCTGAAATTTGGAAATTTGCCCGGCCTTATTGTTCAGGTCAATGATTCTGATAGATTGTTTTATTTCAGATTAACATCTTTTGAAAAAGTGTCTCAGATAGCTGAAATTGAATTAAATCAAAATGGCTTTATTAAAACAGAAAGAAAAAAATTTATGGAATTGCGTAAAGCCATGTTTCAAAACCCCCAGGCTTTCCTGGGCGGACAAGGAGCAACGTTTCAATATAAATCAGATGTTCCTTTAGCTTCCAAAAAATATATACCGATGGAATTAGAATAAATTTGCTACAAGTAAAGCCTTGTTGTGAAAGTTGCATTCTTATTTATCACATTTTTTTTCTTTTCCTATATTTCTGCTCAGGTTGCATTGAGGGGAAAAGTTGTTGACGAGAATCATCAACCTCTTTCATCAGCAAGCGTTACACTTTCCTATAAAAACAGCAATACCATTCTTGCATATAGCATAACTGATAAAAACGGAATTTATCAATTAAGCTGGAAATCTGGCGCTGATTCCTTAAAAATTTCTGTTCATGCTCTCAATTTTGCTACTAAAGAATTAATAATAGAATCCGCTTCTTCCGTTATAAATTTTACTCTCACTCCCCAACCGCTTGTCTTAAAAGAAGTGAAAATAAAGCAGCCTCCTGTATGGCAGCGAAAGGACACTATTAATTACAGTGTATCGGAATTTAAGCAGCCACAGGACAG
>DASZQR010000015.1 GCA_035549555.1 Patescibacteria group bacterium | reverse complement strand
GTTGCCATTAGTCAACCTAACTAATTTCTAATGTAGTCTCAAATTGCCCATTTTATATTGTTACACGAGATTCGAATTTCCCTGCAAGTTTACCTATTTTTACTTACCTAACCTAATCATATTTAAAAATTGATCAAAAGTAATACAAAGAAATATAATCTTAATTCATCATCATCCTACCTGAGCCTTAATTACTAATAATTTCAAAAATGTAGCCATGGCTATAGAGGAATTTTCCTTATTATATTTAAATACCTGAATGAGACAGACTGACAGTAGCCACGGCTAATGAACAAAACATATAGGAGTTTCTTTTATTTAATCCATGCATGAAATAAGAATGGCATGTGAGAAGAATGCGCCAAGTATTATATTGGGGAGTTGGATCAAGGGGGGAGAAGAGGAAAGAGGTTCATTCTTTTACTCTTTCTTGTTTATCTGTTCTTACCGTTTCTGTTTACTCCTATGTGATGTATCCTAATGATTATTTTTTTAAATAATATTTATTGAAGATGAAGGAATTGAAATTAATTGGAATTTTGGACGAAATGATTAATATAGTAGGCTTCCCCATGGTTTTGTAAATACTACTACTGAATAGATGAATTGTATGAGCGAGTAGAGATTTGTTGTCATTTAATAACTGTTGACATGACAATGAGATAAGATTTAACTATCAAAGTCCCATATATCCAATTAAAAAATGGTTCTGTGATAAGCTAAACTGACTAAAAACAGTCAAATCTTGTTGCTAATAGTCAACCTAACTAATTTCTAATGTAGTCTCAGATTGCCTCAGTTCGCGGTTTTAGCAAAAAACAGTCACGCATCAATGTTACAGTGTAAATTACATTGTCTGACGCCGACCAAACTGATTTTATGGGTAGTCTCAGATTGCCTGAATAAGGGCTCGCTCGTATTTTGATGAGCTAAACTGACTAAAAACGGTCAAATCTTGTTGCTAATAGTCAACCTAACTAATTTCTAGAGCAGTCTCAGATTGCCCCAATTCGCAGTTTTAGCAAAAAAAAAACAGTCACGCATCAATGATACAGGTCAAATTATATTGTCTGACGCCGACCAAACTGATTTTATGGGAAGTCTCAGATTGCCCCAATAAGGGTTCCCTTGTAATGTGATAAGCTAAACTGACTAAAAATGGTCACATCTTGTTGCTAATAGTCAACCTAGCTAACTTCTCATGTAGTCTCAGATTGCCCCAATTCGCAGTTTTAGCAAAAAACAGTCAGGCATCAATGTTACAGGTCAAATTACATTGTCTGACGCCGACCAAACTGATTTTATGGGTAGTCTCAGATTGCCCCAATAAGGGTTATGCTCGTAATGTGATAAGCTAAACTGACTAAATACGGTTACATCTTGTTGCCATTAGTCAACCTAACTAATTTCTAATGTAGTCTCAAATTGCCCATTTTATATTGTTACACGAGATTCGAATTTCCCTGCAAGTTTACCTATTTTTACTTACCTAACCTAATCATATTTAAAAATTGATCAAAAGT
>DASZQR010000014.1 GCA_035549555.1 Patescibacteria group bacterium | reverse complement strand
ACGCTGGTCAGAAAATCAATTTTGACCAAAAAGTATTTTTCAAAGTCTGAAAATGAGAGTGATTTATTAAAAATTACGGCCAATCAGGCTAATGCTTTGATTTGTCAGCTGGCTTTAGCGGCATAATTGGCTAAAGTCCAGTATTCTAAAATTTGAAATAGATTATTTGAAAAATTTCATATTATCATTTTTTTATAAAATGATAAAATAGTTTCATAATTTCACTACACAAACGAGGGATAATGGATGAAGCTAATTTTAGGAGGATTAATTATTTTATAAATTGAGGTATTAAAATGAGACTTTTTTCTGAATCAACACCATCTAATAAACCCCAGCCAACGACGAAAGCTAAATTTGAGAAAAAACCAATTAGTTCTGAAATAACATTTGAGTTTCTTGACAACCCGGAACATCCCGAGGAAACCTTAGGTACCGCGATAGAGCTTGACGGACGGTATCTGGAACCTCCATTCGAACAGAAGGCTAGTAAAATTTTTCCAAAACTTCCTTTTCAGGCAATTATAGTTTATTTAGACATCATCAGTTTAATTAATCTTGGCAAAACACAAAAATCGATGTTCCCATATTTTCTTTCTCCCCAATGTCTTTTTGCGTTTAATCAAGTCAATAGGATGACCGTATTGTCTTATTCTGCTGCATATATAAAACTGAAAGATTATATAGAAAAGAATTATTGCTCCTTAATAACTGATGAAAAACAAGGTGAAATAGAAACTGGAAAATTGGCTTTATATCAAACAGGAAACGCAAACGCTTTTAGACATTCGAGATCAGGAGAAACAGGCAAGAAACGATTAAATGAATTTTTACAAGATATTTTTAAAATGCAACATATGCCACAAGCTCAAAAAGAAGGTTGCGTGATATTGTTACAGTATGTTGAATCCGTAATCATTGCTAAACAAGGTGATCGATTCCCTCAGATGCTGGCGGATGCAGTGACAGATGGTCTATTTATTGTTTCTCCTACTGAACCTAGGAGTAATACACAAATTTTAGAAGGTGAGCGAGCAAAACATGCTGGTCATGCTATTGCCCGCATTACAAAAACTGCCAATGCTCATTCTAGGAGTGGTCTTAAAAAGCTACAAGATGTAGGAGATGCTATAGTAGAAGGTTTAGATAGAATGTCGAGTGCCAGCACAAGCAGTGATATAACATGGATTCCCTTCCCATAGTTTATCACCCTTGAGTAGCTGTTTTCTTTACTATGGAACATGGGCTCAAAGGACTCATTTTGCGCAAGTAGAATTTAAAATACTTTAGCCCCTTGCAAAAATGCTGAATAGCTTAGCAATTGTACTGGTCGATTTTCATTTTGCCAACCATTTACAATGCAGTAATAAATTTCCCGATCTATGAATTTTGTAGTGTCAAAGACCAGCCACTCTTTAAATGGCGGAAGCGAGGATTGCTGCGGTAAAAATACAATCTTTTCTTTGTTTCTCAAGGCGTCTAACAGGGTATCCAACACAGCATCGGATTCGGCGTTGGCCATATCGCAAAACAGCTTCATATCCTCCAGAGTACGCACCAACGACCAGGTCGACTGTAAATATCATTGAATTTATTATTACTATGAGCGTTATCAATATTGCATGTCATTTCGAGAAACTTATAATAGGGCTTGAATCCTTCCTCCAATAAGAACTTGACTACGTAGGCAAAGATTCATGCACCGTTATTTCAATCCCTGATCGATGTTTGGGAATCTATTTTTAGCTAGTTGAATGCCAAGTTTGTATACCTGACAAATATTATGGCAATTATCAAGCCCGAAAAATTCTAATAGAGCATTATTTCCCTTATTTTATTTGTAGCTCAAGCATTTTGGATATGCTTACAATCTTTCTAATGTTCTATTTGTCCATAATTTGCATGTATTGTTGCGCCATTAAGCAGTGGGTTCAGCGCACAATAAAATGTTAATTTGGCTATTTCTTCTGGCTTAATCAATTTATGAAAGCATATTTTCGATAGTATGATATCTAGGTTTGATTGATCACTTTGTAAATGTTGCTTTAGCATTTTTGTGTCGGTGAAACCCGGGCATATGCAGAGGGTATGGATATTTTTTCCTGCTAAATCTTGAGCAGTTGATCGCATCATGCCTAATAATGCATGTTTAGAAATAACATAGGATGCAGCATTTTGTACTGCTTTTTCCGACAAAGTTGAGCCGATATACAAAATTGAAGATCCTTTTGACATCTTCGGTATAAGCAGTGTATTTAAAATAGCAGGAGCGACTAAATTAACCTCAAGCACGTCTCGAAGCTCTTGGGCTGACAAATTTTGTATACTGTCTTTTTTATAACATGCAGCATTATGTATCAGGCATATTTGTTCGTTTTGACAAAATTGATTAGTCATTGATAGCTTAAATGGATCTTGCCAGTTTTTATCTCCTAAATTTAAACTGAAATTTTTTAAGTTCGAATGCGTTAAATCTGACTTTGTTCTAGATATATTTATAACATTCCAATCCTGCGTCAAAAAAAATTCCGCAGTTCCTTTCCCTATTCCCTGGCTTGCTCCAGTAATTATGGCTGTAGGCATTTTTGTTTAGTCCATTTAGCGATGGCTGATTGAGATGGGCTGCTGGAAATTTTTATTTTGATCGCGTTGATATTTCTTATATATTCATTCTTAATATTGCTAAGTAAGACGCTTAGCATCCAGAAAGCGAGTTCTTCTATAGTGATATTAGCGACAGGTAAAAATTTGACATCTCTTTTTAAAAAGACCATCCTTTCATCAAAAAAGTGACAAAAATAATAGGTATCCGATTCTTCTAATCGCATATGTGGAGATTTTTCAGGTAGCAAAATGATTTCATCTAACTGATTACAAATATCAATAATTATGTGTTTATAGATATTATAATCAAGTGCCATGCCATTTTCTTCAATTAAAGTCTCGATAGAGCATTGTACTGTGAAGTTATGTCCATGCAGGTTTTCGCGAGATTCATTTGAAAAAATGGTAAAATGACCCGCTGAAAATTTCATTTTCGGCGATTTAAGTTTAACTATGATTTTTTTATTTGTGTTCATAGGAAACAAGTTTAGCTTTGAAAATTTCACTTGAAAGAATAGTTCCTGCAATGACTATCAGGCTGGCCAAATATTGGTTGCGGTTTAAGTTTTCATGCAGAATTAAACTGGCAAAAAATAATGAAAAAATGGGTTCTATATATTGAGCATTTACAGTAATAACAGGAAGTTTGCGCATGCCATAAGAATATAAGAAATAGGCTACTGGAACTATCAAGCCAATTATCAGAGTTACCGGAAGGTATTTTATAAATCCAGCATCTACTGGAAAGCCGCTGATAGACCATATTAACAGGCTGGTTATTAAGGCAACCAAGCTGGATAGGCCGGTTAATTCTGTGTCAGAGTAGATAGCATGAAGTTTTTTAACTAATACTGAATAAATTGACCAGGTAAACATACCGCCTAGTAGAGCGGCTATTGATAAAGGGCTTATTGTGGATAAATAGCCCTGTTGGGCAATACTGAATAAATAAGTACCCATTACAGCTAATGCAATGCCCACCCATGTGGTTAGAGTGATATTATGTCGAAGCAACAATAGGGTTAGTATGGGATTTAAGGCAAAAATCATGACATACCACCCTGCGGGAACTTGACTTAAAGCATAAGTCTGCAGGTAGAAGTTAGCTCCTAAAGCTATCATAAATCCCGTCAGGATTTTGCTGTCTACTAATTTTAATTTTTTTATAATTCTAGGTGTTAACCAGCATAAAATAAGAAAAGAAATAAAAAATCTTTGGACTAGAAAAAAGCTTACATTAACTTGTGTTACAATTAATTTTACTAAAGTGGGCAAACTGGCCCAGATAATGATCGCACCGAATGTGGCAGAAAGTGCAGGATATTTTTTGTTTTTTAGCATAAATAAAACCTATTCCTTTATGCTACAACGGAATTTGATGATTCAAAAATAATTTTTGGATCATAGGCAGGAGTTTCACATATATTGATACAGGCAGCTAAAACATTTCTAAATTGGGTGGGCAAGATAAACTGATTATCGACAAATTCTAAATTTTTGCATAACCATTGATGCACAATCATATCTTGGTTACCTGGAGAGGCGTTTATAACTTCAAGACCTAATTGATTCAAGTCTTCCAAAATCAAAGAAAATAACGGTATAATTTTTGCTGCATTCAATATTAATTTTTTAGACTCTGGGATAAATTCAATGCAGCCTATTTTACAACTTTTATTCCATAAATAGCTACCTATCCAGGCATCATTGTCTTGATTTATTGCACCTGACAAATGATTGCTGGAAAAACCTTTTCTGCCAAACCAAAATAATCGCTGCGCCAAGACAAAATATCCCAGCTCCGGAAATTCTGGCAACAGGTTGACTAATAATGTATCCGTTGATAGTTCTCCCATAATATCAGTGTGAAATTTTGACAAACTAACTTGAGGATGTTTGGCGGGAGAAACCTTCCAACAACTCACGCGATGTCCAATTTCGTGAAATATAGAGGCTAAATAAATGGTATGTTCTAATTCAGAATTTAAATGCTGATAAAATTGATACTGACTATCTAAACAAAATGTCTGCTTGATACAGGGAAAAACAACTTTATCAAAAACTGACACCCAAGCATCTACAAATTCAAAACCGAAGTAATCAGCAATGTTTTCAGTGTTAATTCCTAAAACTTCGGGAAAGAACATGAAGATATTATTACCTGTGGATAAGACACCATCGACATTTAATAATTTAATAGCATAATGTTCCGGCCAATCAAATAAACCGAGACTATTGTCATAAGCTTGATATCTTTTAATGATTACATGATAACCCAGATTGCTTTCTATAATATTTTTAACTGATTTTTCAAGTCTTTTATCTCTATAAAGATAGCCTTTTGCATTGCCTGGATATCCTTTGGTTAAATAGAATTTATAATTAATGGGAATGATATCTGAATTTTGCGTTAAATATTTTTTTATATTATTTAATGCCTTGTGAGATTTTTCAGTATAATTCAAATGAATAAACATTTCAGCTGGTCCTTTTCAGAGTAACCATTCAGATTCATAATTGTGGTAAATACTCATCTATCCTCTCAATATGAGCCATCCCACCTTCCAAATAGAAAGGTTTAAAATTTCCTCTATCCGTCACAATCTGAATTTCATTTAAACTGTTTAAAAGTTCTCTTGGATATCCCACTGCAATGGATAGCCAAGACCAATTATTAATACCCATTTTAGGAACAATAGCGCCATTATTTAAAATCTGGGTGTGCAAGCCATGGAAATGATTGGGTAAAATTAAATTAGTAAGCACGGAAGTTTCTTGCAGACCGTAATTTATCGAAAGTGTTTTTATAGGTTCTATTGCATATAAATCTGAATGATTATGTATTTCTCCAAAAATACTGGTGTTAATCAGATGGCAGAATAAATCAGTAGGATTTTTTTGGTAAGACATGGCCAATTGTTGCGCAATGCCGCCACCACCTACCCTACCAAAGTTAGCATCAATCAGGTGACAATCGTCTTGGTTAACTATGAATTCTGCATGAAAATATCCATTTTTATATGCTGATCTTTGCACCAGGGTATTAATTGCTGCATAGGCTGTTTTTATGGCTTTGTCAGTTAGAAAATTATTTGCTGGAAAATGATTTATTGATTCAGTATTGCCTACTTTTTGTCTGGCGGTAAATCCAATAAAGTTAGCTTTTCCTCCGATGGCATATCCTTCAAGGCTGATTAAGCGCCCTGGCAGTAAGGGCTGGGCTATCCAATGACCATGAATTAATGTTTGCAAATTGGTCTTTTCAATTAAATTGGACAGTTGCTTTAACTCTTCAATGGAGTTAAGCATAAACATGCCCAGTGCGCCGGCACCCTGGGTGGGCTTAATAATTAATTTTTCATTTTTAGAGAACAATTTTTCTAAACAACGATAAGGAATATCGTGCTTATTAAAAATCACTGTGAGTGGACTATATTCCGAAATTAATTCGGCTACTTTAGCTTTGTCGCTTAAGGTTATAATCGCTTTGTCTATGCCGGATACTTTTAAAAAGTCAGCCAGTTGATAACTGATATTTAATCGGCTATCTAACATAGTAATTACCGCAGCTATATTTTGAATGTTATTAGCGTCTATGGTTTTAATGAGCGGTTCTAATTGCGTGGTGTCACTACATTCATAATGGGGGTATTTTATAAGTTGATTATAAGTATCTGCTTGGTAGTTAGATGGCGTGAATATAAACACCGGTTCATAGCCCAACTTTTTGCTAGCTTCCGCTGTATGTGCTGCACCAACGTCTGATGTTTCAATAATGATTATTTTTTTCATAGCTATCTGCTATTAAATTTAGTACATGATGGCTCATCAATTATTTATCAAAGTTATGCGTTAAAAATCAAAGCCCCACTGGATTTTTATATTATTTTATCTTTTTGAAAATTTAGTATTCATATTGCGAAATTAAAGCATGTTTTTTTAATTATGGCAATACGGGTAAACGAACTGTGATTTTATTGGTTATATTAATTTAGAGATATCCAGAAACATCTCTGATAAGACCTAGCCCAAAGAATATACTGGGCTGGCGATTTTCGCCAAATTACCTGATAAAAATTTGCAGCAGATAGAGAATGGATTCATGACCAGTATCTGTTAGCTTTAATGAGTTTTTGCTGAAGAAGAATCTTGGAGAAAAAGACTTACAATTTGCATAGAGGCTAATACGTCGCTTGACGGAGATAAGTCTTGCCTGTGTAAATTAGTCAAATGTACTGCTACATGATGTAGTTCATTACGTAAGATACCTAACAGAGAATGCTCTCAAACTTCCCATTTCTTGATCTGAATCATCCTCAGCCCAACTTTCTCCATTAAAAAATTGTCTGTTGGTTTCAAGGCGCAGAAGTCTGGTGGAGGCATTAACTCATACCGATTGTGTTGCGCGAGTTCAGATTCTTCACGTGAATCTTTGACTGATGATCCCTTATAAACACCGACTTTATTAATCAAAGAAGCATAAAGAACAAATAAAACCTTCAAAACTTTAAAAGCATTCAATGGCATAATATTAACTTTTCCTAATAATTATTATAATTCAAAGTTTGGAGTTTCAGAGCATGGGGACTCTAAGAATTTTTTTCCATAAGTTTCTTCAGAAGATTTTTGTTTTGGTGGAGTAAACATAGCAGACTCGCAATGGCTCGATGTTCGTAAAGGCTTCATTTCTGGTAATTCAATATAATCGCCACGAGTTACTGTGGTATCATTTAAAGGTCGATCTTTACTAAAAATCGGCGTTACTTTTTTCTTCAAACAAGTGTCAAAAAATTGACCCACACACTCTCCGACCGTTTTGCTTGCTTCTATCCCATTAATAGTCGCTGTTTGAATAAGGCTTCTGATTTTAAAATGATTGACTAATTTTCTCTAAAATTATAAATCAAATTATTTTAGGATTTGTATAAGGTTTGCAATTAAAATCATTGATGGTTTGTCCATGGAATAAAGCGCAGCATTAATCTCCTTGCAAAAATTCTGAATAACTGAATACTTTTTCATTAATTTGGCTTTTATTTTCCCAACCATCAGCAATGCAATAATAAAATTCCTGATCTGCTAACTGTGTAGCGTCGTAGACTAACCATTCCTCGCAGGGAGGTACTGTGGTTAATTACGGGGGTAAGAACACAATTATTTTCCTGTGCTTCATGGTGCTTCAAAAGCATGAGTGGCTTTTTTTCTCCTACAGCATGGATATCCATTAGGAACTACTACAGACGATGATGATAGATCTTTGCGACAATTTGTAGAATAGGAACTGCCAGAACATAAGAAGCGCGCCATGGAACCACTGCTTGCAAGTTTACCTACCCCTGAAAATTCATCTCAGGGCATAAAATTCTCTTAACTACGCTCAAACCCTTCCAGGCATTTTTATATTGCTGCGTATAAGGAATTAAATTTAAATAACAGCACATAAGGTACCGATGAGCCTTCTCACAAGTTTCTGGGGAAGCTATTTTTTGTGTTTCAAATTATTTTTATTGCATTACCTGTTTTGTTAATCATAAGCTGGATTTATGCCCCTGATGAATTAGTTCTCAGTCGGATTTAATAAATTAAATGTTATCCCTGCTACATACAGCGGAATGCATACCTACAGAAGGCTATCTTACATACTCTTTGCGTGGGGGAGAAAGCTTGGTGAAACAGTTTTTGTATTGCTAAATCAACAACAGCTTTCAAAAATAGCTCAGTTATTGGAGCAAGGTCTTCTTAAACCCCATGCATCAGCCATTTTTCCGCTAAATCAAGCAGCCAAGGCACATCAACTCGTTGAATCAGGTCATACTAAAGGTAAAATTGTTCTTGAGATTGAATAGATACGACCACCGAATGTAACCAGCCTGTCACCAAACTGCAGCTTGATTCATAAAATTTATGTTTCTTTTGATAAAAGCAAGATACCTGTCTCAACATTAGGGGCACTTAACAACTTTTTTTGATGGACAAATCCTCACGCATTACCATCTGCTTTTAATTAGCCAGCCAATCATTGTGAGCTCCCGCCATCTTAAATTCATGAATGCTATATTTTTAATAATACTCTTCTTTGATAAAGGGATCTGTGTTAACTATTTCCTCTACTTGTGATAGTGAATCTGCCTTGATAATTTGGGGATCATGGAAAATTTGACATAAAGCTTTATCCAAAGCATAATACCTCTAAAAGATATATACTTTTAGAGGTTGTCCATGAACAAGCGAAACAGAACCAAATACACTGTACTCGGCATGCTAGCTTTAAGCGATCATACAGGGTACGAAATTGTCAAAATGATTGAAAGCAGCACCAACTATTTTTGGTCTGAAAGCGAAGGACAAATTTATCCTGCCTTAGCCCTGTGCGTAAAAGAAAAGCTTGCAACCTGTAAGGAAGAAACATCACAAAAAATACAGAGAATAAAAAAAATCTATTCTATTACCACAAAAGGACGAAATGAACTGAGCAATTGGCTAAAAAAAGAGCCACAGGCAACACTGGTACGAAACGAGCTCTTATTGAAATTATTTTTTGGCAAAAATATGGAAGCTAAAGATAACCTTCATCATGTGATACATTCACAAAAAGCACTAGAGGAAGAAATAAACACCTTTCTTAAAATACGTAAAAAATTAATCCACGAATATAACCAATCACCTCATCTAAAATATTGGCTAATTACCTTGGATTTTGGACTAAGAACTGCTAAAGCACAATTGACTTGGTGTAAAGAGACAATCAAGGTGTTAGAATCAGAGTAGGCATCATGTTAAAAGATATTATTCGTAGTTTTCTTCCTTGGATTTTATTTTTCATTTTACTTAATCACTCGCAAGAACAAATAGATATAGCGGTTATTATTGCAGGAGTCACATCTGTCATTTTTGACTTCAGGGGACTAAAGAAAAGATTTATCCTCAATTGGGGAACTTTCGCTTTCTTTATTTTTTTGTTTGTCGCTGTGGTTTTATTTAAGAATCAATGGGTGGCTAAGCAGGCATGGTTATTTTCAAATGGCACATTAGCTGCTATTGCTTGGATCTCTATCCTGCTGAGGCAGCCATTTACTATCCAATATGCAAAACTACAGGTAGCCAAAGACAAATGGAACCATCCTCTCTTTCTTAAAATAAATTATATTTTGACCGCTGTGTGGGGAAGTATTTTTTTATTTAATCTAATGATTCATGTGTTGCGGATATATTACCACACGGTGAATGGCTGGATTTACGAATCCATCACTTATGGTACCCCTATTTTTGGCATCTGGTTTATGGCATGGTTTCCTAATTGGTATAGAAAAAAAATATTGGTGCAAGCTCATGAAAAATACTCAAGGCTATCTTTTTTTAAAGACTATCATCAGGTCAAAAAGAAATCGAAAATTTGTTTACAATTAATGACCTATTCCGCTAAATATGGGTGGTAATTATCCGGTCAAGTATCCAATAGTTTTGCTTTAGGAGCTGTCAATGCTGAAAGTTATGCGGGTGGTTTGTTAGGTATCAACTATGGTAGAACTATCAAAACTTCGTATTCGGCAGGAAAAGTTGTCAGCTTGTCTGATGGAGGTGGCCTACTAGGTAAAAACGTTGGTTCTGTGCTTAACTTACCTAACAACTATTGGGATAAACAATCCTCTGGGCAATCTAATTCTGCGGGGGGTATTGGCAAAACCACTGCTGAGATGTTGCAGAAAAGTACTTATAATGGCTGGGATTTCGTCAATACCTGGGGTATTAACGAAGGTAAAAGCTATCCATTTCTAGTACATGTGTAAGTTGCATTCTGACGGTGCTAAATCCTAAGCAAAACAAATATCACTTCATTCAGGATATTTGCCAGAGCAGTTAAGAGTCTAGTTCAAGCCGCATTCCACAACAATCAACAACAATTAAATCAATAGGTTATAAATTTTACTGTATTGACACCTATTATTAAATACTGTCATGATTTGTCTACAACTGTCGCAAAAATGTCCCTAGATTAAAGGTGTAAAAATGAGCCAAATTTTTTTTATGAAAATGATCGTGGCACCTTTGAAGTTCGCCTTGATCAAGATACTGTTTGGCTAACACAAAAGCAACTATCAGATTTACTGGACACTTCAATAGACAACATCAGTCTTCATCTCAAAAATATTTTTCAAGATCAAGAGCTTAGCGAGAGGTCAACTACCGAGGAAACCTCGATAGTTCAAACTGAAGGCAAGCGCACTGTTTCGCGTAAAATAAAACATTACAATCTAGACGCTATCATTTCTGTAGCCTACCGCATCAATTCAAAGCGAGGGGTACAATTTCGTCAGTGGGCCACAAAACTCTTAAAAGATCATCTAATACAAGGCTACACAATTAACCAACAGCGGCTTGAAACTAATGCATATTATTTGGAAGCTGCTCTTCAACTAGTTAGTAAAACTGCACATAAAGCTCATCTAACTCTTGATGAAGGACGTGGGTTGTTAAATATCATTACCAGATATACCAGAAGTTTTCTCATACCCCCACCAATAATCACAATTTTCATTCGCGGCCTCATAGTGTATAACGACAATATATTAACATTTCGATGAAGCTTGTAGAAAAAACACGTATTGGCTCTCGCTATCGAAAGAAATACGACTCTCCGCAAACCCCTTATCAGAGAGTGCTTCAAGAGCCTTCTATTCTACAGGAACAAAAAGAAAAGCTAACCATGGTCTACCAATCTCTTGATCCATTTTCTTTGAGAAAATCAATCAAAATCAAGTTAAATCAGATATTAAAATTTTCAGGCTTAAAATGAGTTTTTAAAATTTCATTTTCTTGAATAATACTAGATTTGTAGATTCGTAATTCCGATTAGGGAAAAGGCATACAAATTATGATCTTATTGAATTTTAAAAAAAGGCAAATGGCTATAACCATAACCATAACCATTATCACCGTTTTCAGTACTGCATTTGCCGATAATGCCGCCTTCGAAAAAAAGCCTATGAATGAAGTATTACAAGATTTGCAAAATTATGCTCAGCAAGTTCAGCATGACTGGAAGGTTCCTGGTATGTCTTTCGCCGTTGTAAAAAATGGTGCGTTAGTTTATGCCCAAGGGTTTGGAGTTCGAGATGAAGAAGGTAGACCAGTTAATGCAGATACTATTTTTGATATTGCCTCAATGACGAAATCATTTACTGCTACTTTATTAGCTAAACAAATCGATGAAAGAAAATACAATTGGGGCACTAAAGTTCAAAAATTATATCCAGAATTTAAGCTATATGACGCTAAAGCAACTTCCGAATTTGAAGTACGTGATCTGATTGCACATGACAGTGGCTTGCCAGAATCAGCTCTTGATGGTTTAGGTGATTTTGGTTACAACGTTGGGCGCACTCTTTATGCCTTACGATTTATACGTCCCATCGCTTCTTTTAGAAGCCAATTTGCATATCAAAGCATTTTTTCAGAATTGGCTAAGCAAATCATAGAAAAAAATAGTGGTGAGTCATTTTCCAAATTTTTACATCAGCAGTTATTCTCGCTTTTAGGCATGAGAGGCTCTTATTTGCGTAACGAAGCAGTTCTGAAAAGCAAATCCAATGTGGCTCAACCTTATTTGTATCAGGCAGGACGCAATTACCCTTATTCTCAGAATTCTCCTTATCTTTCTCAGAGATGGGCTTTGGAAACCGGCTTGGCAGGCGGTGGCATTTATTCCAGTGTTAACGATATGGCTAAGTGGTTAATTTTTAATATGAATGACGGCAATTTCAATGGTCAGCAAATTATCCATAAGTCAAATATTCAATTTATACATACCCCTCAAACTATTATATCCCAAACAAAGACTGATGAAATCGAGCAGGCTTATGGTGAGGGTTGGTTTATCGATAAACAATCGTATAAACCTTACACGGTACTTTACCATGCTGGTGGCGGAACGGGAATGCATGGACAGATGGCTTATATTCCCGAATTAAGATTAGGTATAGTTGTTTTAACCAATCAATATACAAATAATGTTCCTGAGATATTAACCAAACATTTATTTGATTTATATATCAATCCATCTAAAAAACAAGATTGGAACAAAATTTATTTAGCTCAAAGAAATCAATCCCAGCTTAAGTCATCGGAAATATCTCCGCCATGCCAGATGATCAACGACATTGATCTAAAAAAATATATTGGCGCTTATTTCAATCCTGTATATGGTCAATTGAATATCTCACAAAAAAATAATCACCTCATTTTACATATAGGGCCGCAAAATATTGTTTGGAATCTGAACTATTGTCGCGATAATACATTTACTGCCTTCTGGCTAAACCCCAATGGCATGAATATTCCAATGATTCCAGTTACACAAAATAAGGTAATTTTTTCTGTTGATGAAAATCATGCTATCACACATATGTCGATACCCTATTTAAATAGTGATGGTTTTGGATTATTTGAAAAGCAAAAATAGTTAATTCCAATGACTGACTTTTGTTGTGCCCTTGATTTGAGAAAAGCTCGTTCGAGAAGCTTCATACTTTTGAAAATATATTTTGCCTCAGAATTGAATAATTATCAGCATAATAATGCTTATATTTTGTAAAATTCTGAAAAGTAAAAATATTTGAATTTAGAAGAGTAAAGTAAGGTTTTAATCTGAGTCATCGTAATTACTGATATTGCTTAAGGCAGGTAACTTATGTTAAATAGCTGAAAATAATCTATTATATCGGGTATTCCTCTAATGGTTGCTAAGCCGATATTTTAATTTTGCGGCAACAACTAATTACATGCAATATGTTGAGAAAATCCATTGACTAAAAGACCGCCATCTACCACGATACATTGACCAGTAATATAAGATGAAGCAGGCATACAGAGAAATGCTGCAGTGGTGGCAACTTCTTGTGGGTTGCCAACTCGACCTAAAGGAGTTCGTGCTATAATTGCATTGCGCTTTTCAGGATTTGATAAAGTGGGCGCTGTTAGTTCCGTACTAATATACCAAGGTGCAACAGCATTGACCCGAATGTTGTCTTTGGCCCATTCTACTGCTAAATGTTTGCACAGTTGTATAACTGCTGCTTTGCTAATGCCATAAGGCGCACCAGAGTCATCATCTACTAATCCAGATATAGAGGCAATATTCACAATATTTCCTGCCCGCGATTTTTTTAATAACGGATAAGCTTGTTTACACAATTCAAAAGTAGCCGTTAAATTTGTATCCAGAATAGTGGAATATTCATTGGTGTGGTAATCCTGTGCTGCTTTTCTAATATTGGTGCCTGCATTGTTTACTAAAATATCTAACTTACCCCAGAGATTATTTACCGCTTGAATAATATCAGCACAAATTTTTTCTCCCTTGCTAATATCGGCAGCCATGCCGAAAGCCACATAGCCTTGGTCGCGAATTTTTGTTAAAACACAATTGATCTGATCTGCATTTCGGGCCACTATAAAAACTTCTGCTCCTAATTGTAGAAACTCTTTCACTAATGCATAACCGATTCCTTTTGTGCCGCCGGTAATTAATGCTTTTTTGCCTTTTAAATTCCAATTTGAATTTTCCATAACTTTATCCTTTGTTATCTCTAATCTGTTTTGGAGGTTAGTAAATCATCAACAACCTCCAGTTCTAACAAAACAGAGATGGAGCTACACACAGCTTTCAGTGCGCCCATTGCGGTGGTTCTGTATTAAAAAAAAGCTCAGCATGGCTTACTCATTTTTCTCTGCTGGGCCACTGCGAATAGGCAATCCACTGATTTTCTTTGCCGACCACCTTATGTAAGCGCGACCCTACGCTTTTGTTATGTGATTTTACTTCCAAAGTAGCAGTATGCCACAGTGCTTTGAACTCATTTTCATTTCTCGGAGTCACGTTAAATTTATAAACTGCGCAAAACATGCTGAAGGCGCTGATAATCTGCTGATCTGAATCGATAATAGTTTGAGCCTCTTTCTGCAAGGACGGAAGATGGGGTGATATAGGTTCCTCTATCTGAAAATCAATACGCGCCTTCTCTTGACCGATATGAGCACCTATTTTATTAATCCCAGGAAATCGCCGAGATACCAGCTCCAAAACAAGTTCAGCTGCAAAATGGAGGCGCATCAGAGAATACCTACGTGCCCAATCAATCATCATGTTGGTCTTTTGACCTATTTTCAAATCGTGGTTTTCAGGAAGTGTGTAAACAATTTCTTTACCTTCCTTTTTTGCTTCCAGTACGGGAATAGCCACCAATACTACCGTAATCACTTTCTTGTCCTCCTGAAAAAGCATAGAAGATGGTTTCATTTACTGTGATTTTATTCCCATCCACACCCCGTACACTTGTATCAAGCTGAGTAAGATAAGGATCTATCCAGAATACCTTTTTAGTCATGAGTTATACTCCATTACAGTGAGTTGCATCACGTATATTTGCTATTTTTTGAGGGATATTTGCTTCAAAATATTTCTTCCCAAATTAACAGCATCTGAAACCCGTGCTTTATTAGCCAATACAATAACCCCAGAATTTATGCTCGGCATATATACAGCGTATAAGGACATGCCATAACTGTTCCCAGTTTTTTCAATAAATCCATTGGGGTCATATGCGCAATGTTGCAAGAACTAAATTATTTTGTCTCCAACTGTTCAGGTATTGCAGGACTAAATCAAGCGCTAGATTTTCCATGCTATTTCTCTCAAAAATCCTCAAAAAAGCCGATTTTTCTTTCTGCTATAGTGAAATGTTCACATTGTTGATCAAGATTATTGTATGCCTCAAAATTACAAACTTTGAAGTTTTCAAAATCGTCAATTTTATCCCATTGATCAATTGTAATGTATCTGGACTGATTACTATGGTCTTTTAATAACATGGTGCCATGATAATTCTTAGATTGGCTAAACAATAACGCCCATGCACCTTGTGAACTATATATTTCTTCGAATAAGGCAATTTGTGAAGATTCAACATCAAATTCCCAGATAATATAAATCATCGTAATGTCCTACTTTTAACTTTCATTGAGATTAATGGCTGTGATCCTTGACTCAGAAGGTAATGCAGTAACATTGCATCAATTAAATCGTAAGAATTGATTAAGATTCATTTGCAATCAGCGCAAATCGTGACTATGCGGGGTTTCTTGCAGCCATATACAATAAATAACAAGCATTAATCCCAATGCAATCATGAAAATCAGCGGTAAAACCCAAGCAGCCCCTATATGTAACATACCTAACAAAAAGGTCATCAATACTGGCATGCACATGACAACAAAATTCATCACAGCAGATCCATTTGCTTTATCTTCGGCATAAGTCATAGCTAAAGATAAAGCTGTGCTGGATAGAATAGCGTGACCTAAGCAAAGCAGCGCCATGGGTGCTAATAAAGTAAACAGATTAACGAAGTGAAATACAAAGCAGAATAGCATGAACACTGTAGCAATCAATTCAATAAAAAACGCAGCTTTGAGCATTGTCATCGCTTTGACAAAAGCGAGGCGAATACTAATTAAACAGCCGATCAACGTACCTAAGAATGGCAGTAATCCCAATAAGCCATAAGTAGCCGGTGAGATGCCTAGCAAATGAATTCCAATAAATGGACCCTCAGCACCAAATACGTAAATGCAGGCGCTAGAAAAACCGGAGCATGCAGAAAATCCCAGTAACTGCTTATTTTTAAATATGGCGGCATAATTTTTATAAATTTGTCGATAATGTAATGCATGTATATCGGGTTGGCTTAAGGTTTCTGGCATTTTAGTAGCGGGATAAATCAATGCTAAACCATAAATTAATAAAAAATAAAAACACCCTTGCCAACCAACATATTGTGTCAATAATCCACCGACAGCGACCGCAATGCCTGGAATAATGGCAAAAGCTATAACCATCAGACCTGTTACGCGACGCGCCTCTTTTGGAAAATAAAAATCATTAATCAAGGTGAAGCACACCACCAATCCTACACTCGAACCAAATGCTTCTAAAAGTCGCCCGATAATTAATAAAGAAAAGGATTCGACCGGTGAAGAAAGAATACTAAACAATGACCCCAGAGTAGCCAGAAAAATACCAACATAAAATGCCGGTTTTCGGCCCAAGCGATTAGCAATTGGCCCATATATTAATTGCCCTAACGCAAAGCCCAGTAAAAAACTCGTTACGGTTAGCTGTGACACACCCACGCTGACGTTAAAATATCCGGCAATGTTCGGTAGCGCAGGTGTCATTAAAATAGCACCCATCGCTCCGAAAGCGCTGAGCAGCGTCAACCCCAGAATATGGGGTTCTTTTGTATTAAGTCTATAGGTTGTAGCGTTCATTAGTTTTTCCAAATGATTTGATTGCCATGGATGATAGTCGGATATCAGCAACTTAGACATCCACTTTTATCCAATACAACATTAACGTGACTGTGATGACAATCAATCCGCCAATGCAAGTCAGAATGATACGATCTAAGGCAACAACATTATGATAGTCTCCCAATAGATGCGCAAACCCAAACACGAATAATTCTATAAAGAAAACTCTTAAGAAATAAGAAAATCCCAGAGAGAAAATGAGAAATAAAAAAATCACCAATAATATAAAATTTATCCAAAAATTGGGTGGCACAATATAGCCAAACAGAAAAACAACGATTATTGCGCCGAAAGTGTTGATAGCAATTCGCTTAATTGCTGTGTAAATAGTTCTTTGCTGCGAGCCTTGAATCACCATTAAAATCGTTAAACCAATCCAATAAAGATGGGATAGTGTTGAACATGCGCGTAAGTAATGACTAATGATCCAAGCCAATGTAAGTGATGAAATCGTAGCCAATGCCATAAAGAAGTTCGCCTGGGTTGGCTCCGGTTTAGTATTATTGGCATCCTTTCTATACTCGAATAACCAATAAAATAAGGTAAAAGCTACAACAACCACAGCACCGACAAAAGCGTATTTGATCCCCGCCTGCAATGAAAATGGCAAGGCAGAAAAAATAAGAAACATTAGACTGCCCGTTACAAAAATATTAGTTTTTGACTTGGTTTTGGGTAAATAAAAAGCAAGTCCAGCATAGATGATGGTTATCAAAGAAGCTAACCAGGGATAATAAAATCCGAGGACGCCGCCTAGAATGGTTGAAATAACTACAACACTGCTACCTAAACTGACTTGAGCTAAATTTTTTTTGCTCACTGAAAAGGTGGCAGCAGCAGACATAACCGCCATGTTAAATGGGATTAATAAAAACTCATTCGCTGCACCGAATAGCTTAAGTAAACCTATAATGCCGAGGCAAAACAGGGTAATTTTAAATCCCTCCAGCGCAAAAGCTGAATAATCAATTCGACTCATTTTAATCTTCGCCAGGAAGTAACACTAACCTCTTGAATGGCTTGATAGTTCCGAACCTGATAACGGTATAGAAAGTAGCCATATTTCTTCTCTTTTGAATGGTTCCTGTGCTAATTGCCTCTTTCTTGTTACATGATAAACCATGATACCATTTCAAAAAAACTTGACAATGTATTGATAGATAATAGACTATTCTAAATTTTGAAACAATCACCTTAGGAAGATAATGTCTTTAGATCTACTTTCTTGTATGCGAGGGTTCAAAGGGATTGCTGAGCATAAAGGCTTCAGCCAAGCAGCTCGGCATTTAGATGTTTCTACTTCTACGCTCACCGGCCAAATCAAGCATTTAGAGAACCTACTCAAAAAGAAATTGTTAAACAGAACAACCCGACATATAGAATTGACCGAGGCGGGTGAAGTTTATCTGCTGCATGTCAATAAAATACTGGCTGACATTGAAAATGCTCAAGCCGCAGTGAATTCAATTGAAACAGAGCCACATGGCAGACTCATTATTGGTATAGCGGGGGCTTTTTATTCTCAATATTTTATTAAGCATTTCAAGAAGTTTTTGCAAAAATATCCAAAAATCCAACTGCAGACAACAGAAGAAAATGCGCCAACGGATTTATTAAATGGCTTGGCGGATCTGGTTATTACTGAAATAGACATTAAAGATAACCAATTGGTTAAAGAATATTTATTTACCATTCACCGGAGTATTTACGCTACACCAGCTTATATAAAAAAATACGGTTCGCCTAAAAAAGCAGCGGACTTGCAGCATCACAATTGTTTAATCGCTAAACGTATTTCGCCCAATAATGAATGGGTGCTGGCTAATAATAAAAAAATCTATATCTCTGGAAATTATGCTTCCAGTTCAGGATACAACGTTTTATGTGCGGCATTGGCAGATATGGGGTTAATCTGGTGTACAGATATTTTGATCAAAGAGGAGCTTAAGCGGGGTGAATTGGTCGAAATCAAATTAAAAGATGAGCAGCCAGTTGCGATTAAAATGTATCTTTACCACCGCCGGGTCAATGCGGATAGCAATATCAGATTAATGGCGGATTATCTGAAAAAAATAGCAGAGATGTGGTTGTCATAACTTTTGTTGAAGAAACTGTATTAGATTGAACTTGATTTCCATGTTATGAACATGTGTAAATCCTATTGCAGAAGCGAGAACATTCATGATTAAAAAAATAGCGCCAATTATCCTGTGGATTATTGTGTTTCAACTTGTGGGGTATGGTATCGGTTTGCTAACGCGCACCGAAATATCCACATGGTATCAAACATTACAAAAATCCAGTATTAATCCACCTCAAATTATCTTTCCCATTGTCTGGACTTGTTTATATATAATGCTTGCCATAGCTGGTTGGTACTTATGGACTCATCGAAACAGACCAAGAGGAAAAATAATTTTTAGTTTATACATTATTCAAATAATCATGAATTGGGCTTGGTCACCCTTATTCTTTCAATTCCACCTCATCCAACTTGGATTTTATTGGATAGTCATGATGATTCTCATCTCTATGCTTCTCATCATCTTGACAAAGAAACAATTCACCTTAGTATATTTTTTGTTAATTCCTTATTCTTTGTGGCTTATTTTTGCTGGATATCTAAACTGGGCAATTTGGATGAAGAATTGATTTCCGCTTATCTTTCGGTCAACCAAGAGACCTTTTTATGGAATATTCTGAAGTGGCTGAAGAATATAAAAAAATCGCTAAAAATCAAACTTCTGTTGGTGAAAAGCTAATTGCTTTGATGTTTTTTAAGGGGCAAGAGTCTATTTTAGATTTAGGATGCGGCAGCGGGCATCTTGCTTTTGAATTAAGTAAAAAAACTTCGGGACGGGTAATAGGGATCGATCCTTCAGAAGGGATGATCAAACAAGCTAAAAAGTCTTATGGTGAGTTTATACAATTTTTTTGTGAAGAAGGTGAACATATGGCTTTCACCTCTGAATTTGATGTAATTTTTTGTAACTCTGTGTTTCATTGGTTTAGAGATCCAGTGCCTGTGCTAAAAAAAATTCACCAGGCATTAAAAAATCAAGGTGTATTTGCTTTGCAAACCCCCGTATCTGAATGGTGTGATTTTATTGTAGATATCATTGATCAAACCTGTAGAGCAGACAATATAAAACCATATATAGAACACTATTTAAATCCATGGTTTCATCTTAAAAATGCCTGTGCTTATCAAGCCCTGCTGGAGCATCATGGTTTTAATGTTCGTTTAGCTTTTGATGAAGACGTTACTACTCAAGCTTATGATTTTGAAAAAATACTTGGCTTATTTAATTCGGGACCAGCCTTAGCCTATCTTAATTTCGAAAATTACTCTATTCCTTGTGGTGAAAATTATAAAAATAGCTTTATTAATACTTTACATCAAATTATCCGTCAAAAGATGGACAATAGTACAGTGGTTGATATTACTTATCATAGAGCTTTCTTAATTGCTTATAAATATAATGGCATCTGTTAGCAAATCTGTTATTACTTATAAGGAGGCTCTATTACTTTTACCATTGGAATAAGTATTGTATTTTATTACAACTGCTTTCTACTTTCTTAGCCTTTGTTTGACTGAAGATGAAGGGTCAAGAGGAAGGGGGTCAAGTACCTGCTAGAACATGGGTCATATGAATGCTTGACCCCGGATGTATCTCAGTGTTCTAAGCAACCATTTGAGGTGTTAATTAATACCACATTTTCTTTTAGCTTAACTTGTTTTGTGGAAGGAAGATAGTATATTGCAGCTTATAAATTTGGGTATTACCACTATACTAATTCGGCATTAATGGTTTAAATAAAGATTGTAATACACATTGGCTTAATATAAACATAAAAACAACATCCCACTGTTCGCGCTCAGCTTCAGGCATGCTCTGAGTCATATTAAATTGTTTTAACACTTTTGATTGATCATAGATAAAGCTATATTTTAAAAGATTTCCATTAAAAACATCCAACATTAATTCAGTGAATGGGTTTAACGTCAATGTAGGATGCGGTGCCTTAAACGGATGTTTTTGTCTTTGATAAATAGTAGGAGTAATAATATCTTTTACGGCCTCTCGCAAAATAAATTTTTCAGTAAGTCCTTTAATTTTTAAAGAACTTGGTATGTTAACTAAAAATTCAAGCAATTTATGATCGAGAAATGGTACTCTTCCTTCAATTGAATGTGCCATTTCCATTCGATCTCCCAGATTTACTAAAATCAAGCCAGGGAGAATTGATTTCGCCCACAAATAAAGAGATTTGCTTAAAACATCGCGACCCATGACTTGATCTTGATCTAATTGATTAATAAAATTGATCTGCGCATCAAAATTTCTTGAAATATTTGAAAAATTCTCATTATGCAACGTTATTAATTTTTCACCCAATTTCGCACCCATCTTGAACATGCTTGGGACATATCCGAGTATCTCTTGAATAGTTGTTACATCTAATCCAGCGGTATTTTTTGAAAAAACACTTGCAAACGCAGGATTATTTTCATATAAATGTTCTACAAGTTTGTTTCGATTCTCATGATCCAATGCTCGAAATCCATATTTTAAGATATCTTCTCGAAACATTGGATAACCACCTAAAATTTCATCAGATCCCTCACCGGTCATCACCGTTTTATATCCAGATTCTCTTGTAAATTTACTTAATAAAAACTTAGCGATCGTATTATTATTTAAAATAAAAGATTCACATTGATAAATGGCTGAAAAAAAATTCTCAGAAAGCAATTGATTTGTTATCTTAAACACATGGCTTCTAGCCCCAACAAACTTAGCAGTTTCTTCAGCAATTTTAGCTTCATCATATAAATCGTGATCGAATGAAATAGTAAATGCGTCAACTTCAGATTTTGAATGTTTTATCATTAATCCTAGAATAGCTGAAGAATCCAATCCGCCACTTAAATAGCATCCTACCGGTACATCTGAACGTAATCGGATAGTCACTGCTTCTTCTAACTCCTTACGAAATTCATTAATCATTTTATTTTCATCAATATCATCATCGATGGCGCCTTCTTTTGGGTAGTTAAAATCCCAGTATTTCTTGATTTGAATATTATCTGGAGTGGCCAGAATAAAATGGCCAGGATTTATGGAGAAAATATTTTCAAATAAACTTCTATTTTCTAGAGGCAATAGATTCTCCCAAGATATAATACTGCATAAATCCCATTTGCATGGAACCCCAAGTGTAAGTAATGCTTTTATTTCTGATGAAAGATATAGGGCATCTTGATACATGGAATAAAATAGAGGTTTAATGCCGCATCGATCTCTAGCTGCAAAAATGTATTTATTTTTATCGTCCCACAGAACAAAAGAGAATTCACCCCGTAAAAATTCAAGACAGTTCACACCATATAGTTGATACAAATATATTAATATTTCACTATCTGATTCTGTTTGAAATTCAAATCCTTTTTTTTGTAAATAACGTTTTATTATTTCATATTGATAGAATTCGCCATTAACTACAATAACAATATTGTCGTCTTTACTACGTAAGGGTTGATTGCCTGTTAATAGATCAATAATGCTAAGGCGCGCGTGCCCTAAAGCTAATTTGCTATCATCAGACACCCATAAGCCATGAAAATCAGGCCCGCGATGATTTAAAGTATTAATTGCGCTTTTAAATGTTTCTTTCGAAATATCTAAATTTTTAGACAAATAAGCAACTATCCCGCACATTTATTTATCGTCCTCATGGTTTTTAATGGACAATTCTGCAGCATATTTAGCATGCAAGCTGGTTGAATCTAAAATGGGTGATGACAAATCTGTTTTTGAAATAATCAAAGATAGCTCTGTGCAACCCAGGATCAAACAATCAGCACCTTTTTTTCTCAATTCTTCCCAAATAGAAATTAGAATACTTTTTGATTCATTTTTTATTATACCCAACAAGAGTTCATTGCTTATTATATTATGCACAATGTCAATTCTATTTTTATCTGGAATAATGATTTGTTTTATACTGTGCGCATGACTATGAATATAATTTAAATAAAAACCTTCCTCTAAAATGAATTTTGTTCCGAACAAAGCTATTTTTTTATAATTATTTTTTGTAATCTCCTGACAAATTGGTTCAAGGATGTGTATTAAAGGTTTTTTAAATTGTGGGTTTATTAGATCAACTACTTTATGGCAAGTATTCGAGCAAATTATAAGGAAGTCAGCCCCAGCATTTTCAAGGTTCTTATAAGCATGAAGTAATATCTCAGCCACAGTATTCCAGTCATTTTCAATGGCAGCCGTATATACGTCATATTCATTAACGCTGTAGATGATAATATTCCCACTTTGTCTCTGGCCAAGCTTATGGCTTATTTGTGTTGTAATCAGCTCATAGTATAAAACTGTACTTTTACAACCAATTCCGCCAATAAGACCTAGCTTTTTCATTATGAAACCCTCAAATTACTCACACTTTATTTCATAAACCGGCTGCAAAAATCCTCTGATTAAATTTGTTACTTTTGAGATTGAAACTCTCGACACACAACCATAGTATTCTCCGCTATAAGAATACATAGAAAGAATCACATTCATATCATTGGTTATTAATTTTTCTTTTTTAGATATCACAATAGCTGGAAATTTTATGCCATTAATATATTCTTGAATTATGGCATTTTCTAAGTATTTATTGAGAAGGATAACCCATTCAGAATCCGATATTTGATTGCCGATATAAACTCCCCAACCCATTCCAGAAGTTCTTAATTTAAGCACCAAGTTATTTTTATTTTTTATAAATTTATTGTAGGAATTGATGATATTATTAGAATTTAAATTTACAGATTTTGGTATATGTTTAGCAATGAATAGTTTTTCTTTGTCTGAAAATAAATATGAAAACTTTTTATCATTCAGCAATAAAAAAATATTCTTGTCTTCGATTATAGTCAACGCCGGGAACCCAATAACAACAACGCAACTGTTATTTTTAATACCGTGGAATAAGGCGCTATAGCGATGGTCATTTAGAAAACTTTCTGTATTCATAAGCCAGGGAGATTTTTTTGTTAAATCTAAATTTTCACCAGTAAGAAAAAAATTGTTATAAATAATTGATACCTCCTGATTTAAAATATATAATTTTCCATTTTTGTATGTTAAGTCTTCAACAGAACCAACATATGCCTTTCTTCCCAGCTTTTCAACTCTGCGCTTCATTTCATGTAGTTCTGTTTGAAGTTTATTGGTATCATAGAGAAAGGCAATTAAACCCGGATTTGTATTTGAACATTTTTCTAGATTAAATAGATAATTTTCAAAGCTGTGTGGCTTTGAATAAGGTTGTAAAATTAGTTTATTAGAGAATATCTTGTTTTGACAAATAAATGTATTTAAAGTTTTTTCAGTTTCTGGCCAAATCAATAATAATCCTGGGGATGATGTATTAAATTCGGTAAACTTAAGTCTGTAATTCTGATCAATCATAAAGTCATATCTGGCAATCGATAACCATTTTCCTGCTATTTTTGAAAAAAATGGCTTGAAAGGTCTGTAAACGTTAAAAAATTCATCTAAATTCTTATCGCCTTCAACATATTTATCTATTATTTTTTCAAGTATAGTTGTCATTTTATTGCAAATATCAGATAGAACCCTGCTATCTTTTTGGCAAATTAAGAAAGGAGAAAAAGAGAATGGAAATGAACTATTTTGGTTATTATCTGAGTATACTGAAAATACAAAATTAGAGTTTTTAAGCCATTTCTGGTTGATATCAATAATTGATTCCTCAATTTTTTTTTCGGTTACTATGCGCCTGAGATCATAGTATAGTTCCATTGTTTGTCTAATACTTTCACTCAGCATTCGGTTCTCCTTTTATTCGATACATCTAAATTTACTGTCATTGAACCTAAAAAAGATCTGTCTTCTACGTTGAAAATAAATTTATAAAAAATAGTACTTCCTCGCGTTGCTTTAGCAATTTGTGTTACCTGATATTTTATATCTTTTGATTTATTTATCGGTTTTCTATATCGCCATTCTTCTTTAAGATTGTATACCTCTTGTTTTTTATATTCACCTAAGTTATAAAAAATATAAGCCATCATCAATTGTGATGAAATCATGATATTCATAACGGAAGAAAGATGGAATTTTCCATCCAACGGCATGAAGAAATTTTCTATGTTAACGAGACCAGTGATTTTTCCTTCTTTTGTATCTATTTCTACTGAAGTAAATACGTATTTTTCTTTTTGTAATCCATCAAATAAATATTCAGACATATATTTTTGTAGTTCTTCAATTTTTATTTCCATTTTCATATTCAATCCCTCCATCAAATTATAACCTTTTATAACTATTAAAATACCTTGGTGATGTCTTAATTATAGAAGATAATTTTAATTTTGGTATTGCTATAAAATGCAGCCAAGCTTTAGTGTACGGGCATTAGGCCTGACATCAGCACAATTAGCCAAATGCTTAGAGTCTAAAATCTAAATGGTCTAATATGGTGAATTTTTTAGCATAAAGCGGGTGGAAATACACCCAGCTGAGGGACAACAGATGAGCGAGCAGTTATGTTTTTCGCGGGTTTAAAATTTGTAAATACCCCTAATATTCAATAAGATGGCACAATGTTCTGATCTTCAGACACACTGAATGCAAATACAGTGTATATCTATACTTTATGAAGTGCGTAAATGAGTAAGCGAAAGTAAGAAATTATGTCAAAGAATTTAAGCTCAATGCAGTTAAACTCTATTTGTAACGTAAGCGTTCAGCCAACCTTTCAATTACCCACATTTCCCAATGCTAAATCAAACCCTAATCTAATATCAGTCAATCGGGATAAACCTCTCCACATAATAATATTTCCAGGTGGTCCGTCATTGGAACGATTAAGGTAACCACCCAGCTTTGCGATTATCAGTAAATAGTGCGACAAATCCTTCTTTTTTTTGGAAATTTTTTTAGAGGCGCAATAGCTTTGCGATCAGCGACAGACTGTGAAATTGGATGAAAAACCTTGCGTATTTTATTGAGTAAAAATTCTTCATCAATCTCAGCAGAACTATCATCTTCATTGCTAGCTGTTAAATAGGTATCATGCCAAAATTGATCTACTTCAGTAGGGTTAAATGTTTTTACAATATTGATAGTTTTTTCCAATTGTTGGATAAGTCCAGCTCTGATTTCTTCAATAAGTTTTTTTTCTTCAGAGCTTAGCTTATTAAGCGCTTTATTAATAAGCGGGCTAAATAAACCTCTTAACATTTTATCTAAAGACCAACTACGTGCGGTAGCAAGTGATAAGAAAGTAGCTGCGTCAAAGACGAGTGATCCATAGCCTATGTATTTAGAAAAATATTCTTCAGTAATATAAACAGTGGGGGTAGCCGAAATAGCACCGGTAGTGACAACCATAGCAAGATAACTATATTCTGCTACTTTCCCACCGTCGCAAGCTTTTTCCTGCAGTGCTTTTTTATAATCAGGCGTTGTTTCTAATAACTGTTCCCAAGTATTGGATGAAATTCTTGCTTGTAAAGCGATCAGTGCAAATGCAGCCGTCCCTCCGAAATAGAAACCGACTACGGATTTCGAGGTAGGGTCATCTATGTTTATTAGTTCCGCCACATAGAGCCCGAAACTATAACCTAATGGCCCGGTAATAAAACTAGAAATCCCTCCACAAACTAAACCCGCAGCTTTGCCGAATTTTTGTAAGCTGCTGGTTTTAATTTCATCTGGTCTAGTAAGCTGCGATTTAAGCCACTTAGCTTGAGGGTCTAGTAATTGGTCACGTATATTGAATTCTTCTTCAGACATCTTTAATTTTCCTGTAGTGATTTAACGGTTCATCAGCTCTTTTAAATTTCAAAATGAATAAAAGCAGTAAACCCAGAGCTGATAAGACTAAGCACATCCACATAATATTTGAAAACACCAAGGAAAAAGGATGTTCAATATCTTTGGGTGTACCATTGGATGTTCGATTGGTATATATTTGAGTAAAGAGCTGAATTAATATACTGGTAATTGAGATTCCAACTGCCCCCGCAATCAAAGTATTTGAAAAAAAGATGCCTGAAGCAGAACCTCTTTTTTCAAGTGGGGCCGAATTAAGTGCGATAGAAGTGGTATAACTAAACAGAATTGCGGTTGAAATGCCCAATGGGATTAACGGAATCAATAAATTCACGGATGTTGAAATATTGTGTAGATGAGCATACCAAAAAAAGACCATAATACTCGCAACAAAACTGACGATCATCAATCTTAACTCTCCCAATTTTAAGGCATATTTTCCAACAATAGGTGAGAAGACCGCAAAAGGTACCGTTAGAAAGAGTAATAAACCCCCGGTTTTAACAGCAGACATCTGCAAGACTTTCATTAAATACAGGGGGAAGATAAAAAGAAATACAAAATAAACATATTGATATAGCATTCTGATTAGATTGATAAGAAAAAAAGCTCTGCTGAATAAAAGTTTAAAATCCACAATGGGATTTTGGGTTCTTTTTTCGATGATGTAAAATAGAATAAATAAGGAAATATCAACTATAAAATACAATAAAATGTATTGGGTAGTCAGTTTGTTTTGTTGAATCAAACTAAGTATTAGCATCAGAACACATAAGCTAATTGCCAGGATAATTGCTCCCAGATAATCGAGCTGTTGTTTTTGGGTGATTTGATCTTTTTTTATGGAATAAATTGAAAACAAGAAGGCGATAACACACAAAGGAATATTTAAAAGAAATATCCAGCGCCAGGTAAGGTATTCAAGAATAACACCACTTAAGGAAGGTCCGAGAATTTGCGCTAATCCCAGCACAGTAATATTAATGCTCACAGCTAAGCTCATCTGGTTTTCTGGAAACACTTTGGTTATGACCACCATACAAAGTGGCAGACTAATAGCGAATGCTAGACCTTGTAGCACACGAGCAATAATTAAAAATGTGAAGTTATGCGCGGTTGCCGCTAAGGTAAGAGATATGATCCAGAGTATAAGACTTAAGAGAAACATGCGTTTGATGCCAAATACATCCCCCATTCTGCCACCTAAAATCATAAACATACCGGAGGTAATGATATAACTACTGATTACCCAGGAAATCATATACATTCCGACATTAAGATCATGGGCTATAGCGGGTATCGCTAAATTCACGGCAGTTAAATTAGCATTGGCGACAAAAATGACTAAGCTGGTTGCAATGGCCACATACCATTTATCAGGGTAAGAAGATTTTTGCATGAGAGGTCTTTATCTAATTTGTTTTATTTTCTATATAACAAATATCATTGCCATATCCCCATACATTTGCACGTCATAATGTACAATCTCATAATATAGTGTGATAATTTTGCCAAAGCCTAATGCATAATTTTATACTCCCTGTCACTTGCACTAGGATATTGAAATCTAAAAGCAATTGACTTTAATGTCATTCCTGAGTATTACATATTAAGAAAAGTTTTTGCGCGCAGCTTTTAATATAAAAACGGATAGTATTAGGGCTTATTCCTAAATCTACTGCTATATTGGATAGTGATTTATTTTGCATAATTTTTAAAACATATTCGATTTCAAGCTCAGTAAAATTAAATTCATTTTTTTGTTCTTGCTCAACTATGCTGGATTTTTTATTTATAACGTCTTTTTTCATCAATGATCTCCTTTTTAAAATTAATTTTTGACATTAAGTACGCATTGAATTAATAAGCTTTCTTCGTCAATAAGATAACAACTCACATGATGACTCTATTCACAGGATTATCCTAATTATTGTTTCATTGAACTTAATCAAATATCTCTACAAAAAAAATGGAGGTTGATCCTAACTTACTTCTCAAGCTTGAGTAGCATCCGCCTGAGATCATGCTTCAGCATTGAAATACATCAGGACCACTCTCTTAATGGGTATTTAACCCATATAATTTTGGGATGTCAAGCTATTAATGCGTTTTAAACCCACCATTCTTTTCCGATGGATAAAAAATTGTTTTAGCAAACATATAGTGCTCCTAAAGGCTTTTTGATCTTATAATGTTATGATAGGATAATGAGTTATTTACTTATTAGTATTGAGAAAAATTTTTGATTTTGGCACAAAATTTGGCTTAACGCAGATACACCTATGAAAAATTCTTTGATAAGCAAGGTTTTGAAAATCTTGATGTTTAAAAAAAATATCAATACCACCCAATTAGCTCGTGATTTAGATCTACCACAACAAACGTTACAACGTATAGTTTCAGGCACTTCTCCAAACCCTCATATCAAAAATTTAAAACCGATAGCCGATTTTTTTAATATCTCGCTAGAACAGTTAAGAGGCGAGCAACCACTGCCTGAATTTATTTCAGATATAAATTTACCTAACCCCACAAAGTCTAAAGCCAGACAATTACCTAAAGTTTTTTGGGAAGATATTGAAATTTATTTAAACAATCCGGAAAAATATAAATATGAAAGCACCATCTTTGTTGACGATTCTGCAGGCAATAAGACATTTGCTCTGACTCTAGGTGACTCATCAATGGAACCCTATTTCCCGATAAATTGTTTATTAATCCTAAATCAAGAAAAAAATCCAAAGGATCGGAGTTTTGTTTTAATGAAAATTGGAGATAGCAAAACCTATCTTTTTCGCCAGCTTTTAATTGATGGTGAATATAAATATCTAAAAGCTTTAAATCCAGATCTTAGCGCATTCCCAATGCGTTTCTTAGGGGAAAATGATGAAATCATTGCCACCATGACTGAATTCAGGCATCTATACGATTAATAAAAGGAGATAAATACCGTGACCTACGAGCTTCCTTCAAGTCAGTTACATGAACATTTCAGCACAATAAAAGAAACGAAGACAGGACAGGTATTGAGTACAGGACAGGATCCGCAAAAGATAGTCAGCAACTTGCCGCCGCAACAACCAGAATTTCATTTTTATTCTGGCATTTTGCTTGTATATCGAATTGATATAATTGGTAATTTATGGCATCCATTACCCTGGTTATCATTCCGAATCTATTCAAGATAATACCGCCTTACGATAGTATATTGCATTGCTGTAATAATAATTCTAGTTGTTCCATTTTTTAAAAAGGAAAATTATATGAGCATGTCGATGATAAAAGAAGAACTCAAATTGCCTCGGTATTTAAATTTATTGAGTATGATATATGCTGTCATTTTTATCTCATCAGTCGTTATGGCGCATAAGATTATTTTGTTAAGTGATAATATCGTCATCTCAGTCTCTGCTTTCATTATCCCTATAACCTATGTTTTTTTAGATGCCATCGCGGAAGTGTATGGCTATGATGCAGCTAGAAAAATCATCTGGAGCACATTATTTTGTGAATTGATTTTTGCAGTGATTTGCAGTAGCTTATTATTGCTTCCTTCTCCACCACAAATTGATAATCAGGCAGCTTACCAAATCGTAGTGGGTTCATTATTGCGAACTTTTGTCGGTAGCTTTTTAGGTGTGGTATCTGGGTCATTTCTCAATATTTTCCTTATTTCAAAATTGAAAATCAAGTATAAAGGAGGGTTTTTTATATTGCGTTGCATCTTGTCTTCTATGCTGGGAGAATTAATTTTTACGATCGTAAGCATTTGTATCATTTTTATTGGCACTATGCCTTTGGTAGAGGTATTGCAATTAATTTACACTTCTTATTTAGTCAAATTAATATTTTCAGTCATAAGTGTTTTTCCTGTATCATTTTTGGTTATGTATTTAAAGCGAAACGAAGCCACAGATATTTATAAGTCGGGCGTGAGCTTTAATCCATTTAAGTTAGAAAGTAAATAGCTGGCAAAATCCAGCCATTCTTTATTGTTGGAATACTTACATTTTTTCAACAACGAATGCAAGAATTATCCGGGACAAATTTAAAGGAAGAATCATGCACCTGAAACCTTATGCAACCTGGGCCTTTCACCAACAAAATGGATTACAATATAAAATCCCAGGCTGCTCCAATGACTAACTGTCTCTTTATTCATGGCGCCTTCCAAGGCGGATGGGTCTGGGACAAAATTAAGCCAATGCTATTTTTGGGTGACTACACTGCTTATTTTCCCTCATTAAAAGGCTCGGCTGAAAGAATCAACGAGCTTACTGAACAAACTGGTCTACAAGAACATATTAATGACATATGTCATATGATAGATGAGCTAGGTTTAACTAATTTGACCTTGATCGGCCATAGCTATGGTGGGATGGTAATAACCGGAATCGCACAGCAGCGGCCAGGTAAAGTCCGTGGTTTAATTTATCTAGATGCTGTTTTTCCTGAGACACAACAAAGCTTACTCGATATATTAGGGCCAAAAGCAGCAAATATATTTTATTCGGCCGCAGCCAAAGGGGACGGCTGGCAAGTGCAGCCATTTCCTGCCGCAACTTTTGGGTTAACTAAAACTGAAGACATTAATTGGGCAGTCCCCAGACACACACCACAAGCACTGAAAACTTTTACAGATAAAATAACGACATTTTCAGAATATCGTGCTGATGTAGAAAAAACTTTTATTCATTGCTTGCAAGGCAATGCGATAATGAACAAAATAGCTCACCAAGCAAAAAATAAAGGTTGTCACTGTATTGAGATATCAACGCCACACTGTCCTATGATTACCCATCCAAGTTTATTAGCCACTATTTTAAATGCGAAAATAAAGGCTAATGATTCGCTGATAACTCAAACAGCTTATCAACACGGCAGGATCATTTATTAACATTTTGAACATTCAAGGCTCTGCTTTAACGCTGTCTTGGCTTTTTCTTCATTTGCTATATTTTCAGTTGCCGCGATGTAGCCAATAGTTTGTGCATCTTTCGCTTTTAAATTATCAATAATATCAGTTTCTCGCATAATCTCATCAGCTGTTTTGATGATAATTTTGTCATTGCCTCTTTTGCGTAAAGCGAAGAGAACGCTATCATGTTTTTCCGACAAGCGCTGAGCTAAGATTTTGTATTTAGGGTTATTAATCATAAGATAGCCTAAATAAGTAAGGGCACGAATATCCTGAGGAGAAAATTTATCTACCAAATAATCATTAGCAAGAATTTCTTCCGGCTTGGCTTGAAATACTGAATTCTTATGAATGACTTGTACGGTAACTATATATTCATCCATTTCAGTATGATTGATTTCAACTAATCGATATGCCGGAGTATAAGTATTTTTTTGGCGCAAATCAGCAAGAAATTTAAAAAATTTACTGATCTTTTTTGTGACTACCATAAAAATATCCAAATAATTTTGGTTAGAATATAATTGTAATCCTTAATGTGCCAACTCAGATCAAATCAAGCTTGTTCCTCGATAGCAAAAAGTTTCATCAATGAATCTGCATACTTAATGGAAGCCTGCATTGAAAGCTTAGGATACATGTTTAGATATGCAGACTCATAGCGAATATTCTGCTTTAGTATAAATGGTCACGAATTTTTGTCAACCCATGGCTTGGTCTTCCCCAACTTCGTTATTATAAAAAATTTAGTCACAAAGAGGTGGGTGAGCGAAAAGAAAACTGAAAAATCTGATTTTCAGAATAAGAATTTAGATAAAAAATAGGAATCACTTTTCTTTTCAAACAGAAATAGATACCATGATAAAAGAGCAGGCAAATTTTAAAGATATTTATAAAATAAAGTGTACATAGGAAAATGAAATGTAGTTTTCTATAAAAAATACAGTCCACTTCTAGTTTGTAAAATCTCTTTGTGGATACTACACCCTATATACCAATAGAGCATCATTAGGCATTTATTGTAGAAGTGACAACTTGACGAGTTTCATTAAATTAGCTGACACACATCAGTTCAAGCAAACTACTCTTGTCAGATATGATTCGTTCTATTTCTATATCTTCTGGTCAAGGTACGGTGGGGAAAAAGTTCTGGGGACTGCCAGATAAAATAGAAAGGCTTAAATAGTAGTGACCGAAGGAACCATGCTAAGTGAAGATAACTTCATTATTAATAAAGAAAAAGATTACAATGGGTTATGCCCTTGCCCCAGCGAGAAAAAATATAAATTTTGCTGCTGGAAATTATGCCCGATCCCCATAAAAAACTTAAAATTACTAAAGGCTCCAATTAGGTCAAATTTATACTTCTATATTCGTGGTATTTCTATACTTGTATAGAAACTTTTCCATGGTTATGTCTCTTGCTTGATTACACGAAAATTACACAGACCCCTCAATGACAATTAGCTAACAAAATGTAACGCATTGATATACTGGTGGGCCGTGTAGGGATCGAACCTACGACCTAAAGAGGCGGGAACTCTTCATTAACCAATTGATTATTAACCAAAATCTAGGTGGATAGCTCACAACAATTTGCGGCACTATGCATAACGGATGCATAACCCGCGCAAAAGTCGCGCAATATGTTTTAAGGACATTATAAGTGATTAATCAGATTATGGCCCTATATCGTGCAACTAACTAAGAAACTCCAATCACATTTTTTGCCCCCCCTCCCCCTGCACACCCTACCCTCATATTTATAATTAAAATGAAGGAGCTCGCCATGTGTAAAATTTGTTCGACAAATATCGCTAAAATAAGATTTGCTTTCTAGCTTAGCTAGACTTGATTAAAACAACATCTCAAGAGGTTCCATCATCATAACCTTCCCTTAAAAACGGGGATTACTTCGTTGAGCTTTGTTTGACAGTATTTTGTATTTTTCCACAACAATATAACACAAATTCTAAAACGGAATTAAATGTAGTTGATAATCTAACCCCTTAATTGGAAAGACCATTTAATATCGGGTTATATGATTTAGCTGAAAACACCTAACTTAATTAGTCTGAAAAGGTATCGCCCTGCTAATTTCTTCCCGACATATTGGTATTTCAAGCGGCGCTTGGATTGCCAATTTTATTAATGAACCCTTTATTTCTGCTATAGCAATTTCAATATTGCCATTAATAACAATTACTTCTTTTAGCTTTTCTATTACGAGCACGGACATTATAACCTCCTTATTTTTCTTTTTTTTAGAGATTAGATCGTTTAGTGTACTATTTACAGAGA
>DASZQR010000013.1 GCA_035549555.1 Patescibacteria group bacterium | reverse complement strand
CTCAAGGACAAGGCGAAGAAGAAGATAAGAAGCGTTTGGCTGAGGAAATTATCGTCCCTTCTACTGCACCATCTGCAGCGACTCCAGTTCCAGTCTAAGCTCCATCTACCTCTGCTCCGGGCTCATCTTCTGCTTCCAGTTCCACTTTGTCGCGACACCAGGCTTATCAGGAACTGATGGGGTTCGCCACTCTCACATCCCATCCCAGTCCCAAGAACATCCTGGTGGTTATTGGAGAGCACTCTGGACTTATCGACCAGGTTCTCAAGTTTCCCTATAAGATCGAAATGCTCGTTCGCTGCGAGGTTATCATCCCGCCAGGTTGTGATAATGTGAAGTTTATACCTCACATAGTAAACGCAGCAGATAAGAAGAAGAGTCACACTCCGATCCACATCGCGTTCGGGATCGACTTTGTCGATAAGCAAGAGGATATTTTTGACGTGATCCTGACGGATTTCCTGGACCCTTCTCCTGGAACTGGAACGGGAAGTGAGGAAGATGTGCAGCAGAAGATCCTCACAACGGACTTTTTCCAAGCTCTCGCTAAGGCCTTGAAGCCCAACGGCATCTTTGCTCCCGTGTGGGCTCGTTATGGAACCCTAAGACGGTCGAGTTGGTAGAAGAGGTCAGATCTCTTCTGGATTGGGGGAAGAAGCATTTCCCCACAGTGACATACGGATAGACTGGAGACAAGGGAGGACTAATTGGTTTACTGTTTTGCAGCAAAAATAAGGTAAAAAATTGAAAGTAAATATTTTCATTCTCTCCCTCCAATTACTTACAATTACGTATTAATTAATTACCAATTATCTTTAATTATTTTTTCTCAGAAAACCAAATTCGAGGTGCCTCTCAAACCGCTGAAGGAGGAGCAACTGAATGAGCTTAAGCTACTTTACTACAATGAGGAGGTTCCTAGCTCAATTTTCATTTTGCTACAGTTTGCCAAGCAGGCGTTGAAAAAGTGAAATATCTCCGAAAAATAATTAAACTTTAATTTCAATTAATTATGTATAATTACCAAGTTTAATTATATTCATTATCGTTATCATAATTATCATTATCAATATCGTTATTATTAACATAATATTGTTATGTTAAGATAGATTTTTTGTACAGAGTTTTTTGTTATAATTATAATTACTTCTCTCTATTATAATTATTATGAATGAAATGAAATACTTAGTTAGTTAATTAGCTAATTGCAATTAAAAGACAACTCTGTAATTTTTTAATCTTCCTTTAAGACACGGCGCTAGAATTCCCACAAGAGCAATATTGAGCAGTGAAGGTTTCTCCACTTCTAGCCTTACGTGGATGTAACCTTTTAGATTTCTGAACTGTTAAAAATATATTGTCAATTAAATTAAATCTGCTCAATTAATTTTTAACAGAGGCTAAGTTAATTTTAATTTTTCATTATAACGTTTTATACTGTTAAAATTCCCATTCAAAATTTTGAGAGCAAGAACAAAAAGCTTAAGCGTAAGAACAGTGAATAAGGCTGAAAGAGAGGAAGCAAAAAGACAAGTGAAAATGAAATGTTCATCATCATCAGATTCGTTTTCAATTCGTCTTTAACAAATCGCAACAATTTGAGACTCAACAATTTACATAGCTAATGTAAAGAGAAAAGTGATCAATTAATTGATTATCATTTATAAATCAAGAAATCACATTTATATCAGAATAGCATGAAAGCTTTGGCTTATTGGCTTCGTACGTAAAAATTAATTTTAACAGTCTTCATAGATAATAGCCAAACTAAAACTGAACGAATTACAGTATTTTGTTTATCACGTCATGTCGTCATATTCCATTTAAATTTTAGCAATAATCATCACTACAAATATATAGGTGGATAGAAACTCAACAATTTACATAGCTAACGTAAGAAAAAATTCATTCATTATAAAAAAGAGTGAAGACTTGATTTTAAAGATAAAATCACCAAAAACTTAATTCGTTTTGAAAATTATCTCTTCTTTCTTCAGTCAGTCATTTCTTCTATCTATTCTCAATTCATTTCCTTTCATTGTTGCAAATTTAACCTCAATTATCTTCCATTACAAAATTAACGGTGATATTTTTCTCACGAAGTGCTTCGAACCCCTTGTCGGTGACCTACCAAATTAGACAAATAATCAAATCTAAAATTAAAAATGCACAAAAATTTATCAGAGAGCAGATAAGTTTCGTATATCATAATTTGCAATATTGTAGACTTACAGTCGATCCCACGAAAGTAACTTCACGAAGTCGAGGCAACTTCAAGTATCCATGAAAAACCGACATGTCCGACAAACCTGGGCAGTCCTTGGCCATAAGAGTTTCCAACTCTGAAAGAAAAAAAGTAAAATGACAATTAACTGATTATCCAACCAACTACTGAACAAATTGAAACCGATTTTTTCAAACCAAAAACTTACGTTGAAGACTGGAAATATCCTCTCGACCTACCACTTTCTCCAAAACAGGCTTATTCTTCGGCATCTTCGTCGACGCCTTCATTCTCCTCTTCACAAATAAGTTTCTAAAAAATACGCCGAGTTCCAAATTAACTGAACAAGTCTTTTTAATTAATAATTAACGATTAATTAAAATCAAGAACGCGCACACAAATTACTGAATGTAAGTTCACTCCAAAGACGAAACACAAAATGAAGTACAAAATGTTCACTTCCTTCAAAGTTCGGCTTTCGGAGATTTGATAAAATGACAGACAACCTGGAACAGAAGCACACTTTGACTAAACTGGAAACGATTTTTCCCTCTGTCAAATAGATCGAATCTTGAATGCAATGTAAAATATATGGCCATAGACAAAAAAGCCAACTTTTGTAACTCAACTCGACTACTTGAAAGCGGACCACCCACCCAGAACGTCACTTTGTTCAATCTACGTCAAATCGAGTCGCACGCGCGTTTTTATCTACGCGCGCAAACGTGAACAAACTTGATTAAGTAAATTGTACAAAATCCAAATGCTCAAATCAACTCAACGTATGCTTAAAAGTACTAAAAACCGGTAATAGCTTATATGAAGATTCGATCATCGACGTCGCCGCCGCGCCGTCGTCATTGCAGGTCCCGAAAAATATGCATACGTTTTAATGAAGGAAAAGGGGACCGAGTCGGACCACCCACATTTTTAGGGGGAAACGTCACCTTGTTCCCCTCTAGTAATAGAAGAAGACAAAGCTCAAGGACAAGGCGAAGAAGAAGATAAGAAGCGTTTGGCTGAGGAAATTATCGTCCCTTCTACTGCACCATCTGCAGCGACTCCAGTTCCAGTCTAAGCTCCATCTACCTCTGCTCCGGGCTCATC
>DASZQR010000012.1 GCA_035549555.1 Patescibacteria group bacterium | reverse complement strand
CGCCTGGGGTGATCCTACTTTAGCAACTCGAGAAAAAGGCAAAATTATTACTGAAGCTTATGTGGATTATATTCTTAAACAGATCAATGTTTTTATTGCGCAATAGAAAATTCGCGGAGATTATTCATTTCTTTCTGCCTTAAGAGAGAAGGTTTTGATTAATAATTTACACATATTTTTAGCGGTAATTTATGACTATAGATAAGAAAGTAACTACAGAAAATCATTATTGCGGATTGAAAAATCTGAGATTGTAAAAGGTGTAAAGAGAAATGCAAAACAAGCTGTGCAATTATTTCAAGAGGCTGAACAGAAAAGTATCATCAAAGCTAGTCGAACGTTAAAAACCCCTAATTAAGTAGTTTTTCTCGAAAAAATCTATTCTAAATAGTCTTCTTTTTTATATAATTTTGCAAGGTTTTGAAGCATTGGCTTCCAAAACCTTGCAAAATCTAAAAGAAAAGAGGTGGGCCAATGAAGCCAAAAATGCTAAAAAAACTCCACTAGACGATCTGTTTCGTTCCCAATTAGAAAGCATTATTAACATGCGCCATTCAAAAATGAAGGGCATTTAGGCCGAAACTATTTGTATGGCAAGCTAGGAGATGCCATCAATGCGTTAATGGTAGGTGCTGGTTATAACTTTAAGCTAATCCTCCGTTGGTTGAGGATTTTTTTGGCTATTTTGGGCAGGAAGGTTTTGCAACTTTTTTAGACGCTTCAAGATAAAAACCCAGTTTTAGATTTTTAAAAATGAGTTTTTAACGTTCGACTCTTTAGTCTTATAATTGGCGCAAAAACCAAAGTATTAAACCATACTGAGAGGCTAATAAATGTAATCCTTCCGGCCGTAGTACACGGTTCAGCACCATATGGTGCTGAACCGCGTACTTTTCTATGGGGATGATTTAATTGCTTAACGGTGGGTGGTTATCAGCGGTTAGGCTTAATATTCGATTGCAGGTAGCGTTCAATATGTCCCAGCCTTGCTGCTGTACTAGAAATAGCCTTTCTAATTTTTCGGGAGAAATATCTTTTACTAAAAGCTCTTTACCCATTTGTTCATGTTTTTCATCTATATCATGGATTTGTAGGTATTGTATTCTTCGATATTTGCATAAAGCAGTTTTTGCTATTGGGAAAAAGATGTTTGCGCTTGTTTCAAGGACAAGATGTATTAGTAGCGTTTTTTGCTCATCATTCAAAGTAAACATTTTCCAGGCAAACCAGCTGCAGGTTGCTTCCAGAATTGGGTCCCACACGGGCGGTCGTTCATTTCTGTCTTTATGCAGCAATAAATTATGCCCCAGCTCTTCTTGCAAGTGTTCAATGGTTATATTCATAAATTGTGAGTCATCGCAAAAAACGTTGCGTAACATAACTACTTTTTGGAAATAATTTGATAAAACTTGGACGCAATCTAATAATAGTTCTCGTGTAGATGATTCAGCCATTTGTTCACTCTGAATGAACTGAATAAATGGACTGTTTCTAAATTGATTAGCAAAGTATTTATTCTTCTCAAATAATCCATTTTCGTAATTTATCATAGCTATCAGACCTCTCTCTAAGTTAAAAATTCATAGATTATTGGAATCCTTATGCTAATTTTTCCGGTTGTTTTTCCTCATTATGTATTACTTTAAAAGTTTCCTCTGAGCGCATAATCCAGGGGAATAAAGTGGCGGGGTTATCAAAGCCATCTGCCAGAATTTTTGCAATCTTCTGGGAATGTGAAGCTGCTTTAAAAAGCTCAATTATGTGAGGTGGTGGCGGCATCAATAGATTATATGTCCATTGGGTTGCCCACTGCGCATGTAATTTCCAGCTTAGCTCAAATGTTTTTGTCATCCAGGACTCATCAAATGGAGCCTGACCACGGTCTAAAATACTTTTAAGATAGATACTTGCTGATTTAGCTGCGCTGTTTGCTCCTTGTCCCGCAATTGGGTCATTAAGTACAACAGCATCACCCAACCCTAAAACGGATTTGCCGCAAGGTAATTTTGAAATAGGAAGCTTCACTAAAGGGGTATAAGAGCCTGTAAGTGTTCCACGGTTATCTGTTAGCTTGGTGTTTTGAAAACGCTCTGCTTCCCAAGGTAAGTAATTTTTTAAAAGATTGAGTGCCTTTTCCAATCGTTCTTCTGGATTGGTTAAGCCTTCCCAACAGTCGAATGCATTTCCAAAAATACCTTCAAATAGCATCATTTCACAATGGCCATTCAGTGTTAGGCCTGGCATTGTGAAATATTCCCCTATTCCTGGAATGATATGCGCGCGTACACCTAGTGAATCTGCAGGAATAGCACCTTGCACATAGATACAAGCTAAAGCACGTTGTGGTTTATCAAAAGGTGATCGTGAATGATTTATTGGAAATATGCTGCTGATTTCACCCTTGCCGGTTGCTACGATGGTAAGTTCATGCTCTTTAGTAATTCTATTTAATTCTTGTGTATCTGTATTTTGAATATGAATTTTTCCGGAAAGCTTCTCAAATTCATCCATCCAGCGTGAAAATTTTAACCGTTGATCTATTGATTGATAAGGTTTAGTTGTTTTCCCCTGGAAGTAAATTTCTTTTTTTATTGTCTCTGGATTAACTAGAGTAAAAGTTACGGATTTATTTTGAGGGCAGAGTGTATCCCAAAAATTTATACCAAGTTCTCTTTCAACTTGGAGGGAAGAATCGAACATACCCTGACTCGACATAATCCCACCCTGAAGGATCTGTTCTGCTGATTTATTTGTGAAAATAGAAACACTATACTTTTTATTGGATTTTAATAACCCAATTCCAAGTAAAAGACCTGCTTGTCCTGCACCAATTATCGCGACTGTTCTTTCTGCCATGTTACCTGTCCCATGTTTAGTATTGAAATTTGGTTTATATTTTTATGATTTTATTGATAGGAAAATAGACTCTTATTCTTCTGCGGGTGGTTTTGTATATGAAGCTACAGCTCTATCGGCTTCATCATAAAGCGCATTTACTTTTGATAAAGCTTTAGCTAGTTCAACTAGATTCAATTCTTTTTCCTGGCTATACATTTCAAGTAAGATGTGATTTCTCATCTCTGTAAAAGTATCAGTATTTTTAGTACCGGCATCTGATGTTTGATAAGCAAAAGTTTTTTTACCAGCTTGATCTGATTTTGTTTTTTTAATTAGCCCCATTTTTAAAAGCTTGCGAATACTATAGTGAATATTGAAGGTGTCATCACGATTAAGTAATCGCCCTATATCATAAATTGTTTTTGGTCGTTCTTTCATGCGTATGATATGTAATACTGCTATTTCGTTAGCAGTCAGTCCAGTATTGTTAACACCCCTTTCGCATTCTTCTTGCCATCGAATAAAACCGTAAAAAACACGCCACAACTGTAACTCGAAATTAGTCACTTTTATCCCGATATCACTCTGTGTTAAATGCCAAGGGTCATCAGTCTTTATCTTGTGAGATTTAGTCATATGTATATCGCCCAATAAGTTGATTAATTTTGTCATATTACCAGTAATATGTCGAGAAAAATTAGTTTTTTACTAAATTGCTCAGATAATATTCAACAATAAAATCTCTCAATTTTGAAAAAATTACAAGCAAAATATTGTTTTTTTGTCAAAATATAACATGAAAACAATAAGAAATTTAAAAAAGCATCTCCTAGCTTGTTAAATAAAACATTGATTATAAACATATTTATAATTTAATTCCTTATAAGCAAATCACAAGATTCCCAACTGCTAGATTTAAACTCTTGGTATCGTAAAGTTATCCCTATACTAGATTGCATTTTACTAGTATATCAATAATAACTTTACAAGAGTTTTGCTATAATGTAGAATGCTTTTATTGCTGCTTAAGCTCTCCTTAAGCAAGAACACTGAAAACCTAACTGTGTGAGGTGGTAAATGAGAATTATTAAATTTAAGCCAAAGAATCAATATCGTTTGGCATTAGACTGTATTTTGTTTGATCTTTATAAGCAGGTACTTAAAGAAGAGCCAAAATCTGAAGACATGAGCCAATCTCTTTATTTAACTTGTGTAGCTATTAGAATCCTTGAAAAGACTGGCAACTCTTTCCCATCACAAGTCGAAATTGATGCGGTTGAGGCGAATGTTAAGCGCTATAGCAATAGAAAATCGATAAAACTTTCTTTAAAAAAAGCAGCTTAAAACATTGTGATTATAGATAGACAAAAAAACTTTAATTAGCTAACTCAGGTAAAATATTAAATGCTGCGAACCCACTTGCTAACCAAGTTCAATGAAAAACAGATAGCTGAGGAGGCTAAAGAACTATTATTCAATTTTGGTTGCGTCACACAAGATGTTCCAGGAAAAAACATCACTCTTGTTAAATTCAAAAAAATCGTTAATGGCTTCAGCAGTGCTGAAGCCTCAAACAGTCTTGCCTCTGAGATTGAACCCATAAAACATAATCAGACTTCAAAACCCACATTTTCTAAAACAGACAAGTTGCAAGTTCTTGTTGTGGAAGATGATCGGATAGCGCAACATTTTCATAAAAAAATACTGCTGGACATGGACTGCATAGTCCACACTGTCGAAAATGCTGAAGAAGCAACGGCTATATTACTACATAACTCCTATGATCTAATTTTATTGGATATTTTACTACCTGATAAGACAGGTTATGAATTAGCTGCAGAGATAGGAAGGAAGCAAAAAATAAAGCAACCCATTGTTGCGGTTACTATCAACGTAAATGAGCATACTATAGCTCAGTGTCGTGCTGCTGGAATTGATGAAGTTTTTTGCAAACCGCTTAGCGCAGAAAAAATAAAAGGGATTATTAGTAATATTAGCAGCGAAGGTAAAGATAAGCCTCAAAATCTTTACACGGAACAGGAGTTGATTAACCATTATGCTGTGGCACTGAAAAATGCCCCTAAACCGGATAATATGTCTAAGACGCAATATTTCAACTATCTTGCGATTCAATTATTGGAAGAAATGGGTAATGATTCACCTGCTCAACTAGCAATTGACTACGTGGAATCTTTTCTTCAACGTTACAGCCGCAGAAAACATGTAGTTTCTGTGCAAGCTAACATAGCCTAAATATATTTTTCTACTCGACCTTGACGGGATACCATCCGACCTGCGCGTTTTAATTAGTCGAACGTTAAAAACCCATTTTTAAAAATCTAAAACTGGGTTTTTAACGTTCGACTAAGTAGTTTATTATTAAAAATTCAAAAAACTTATGTCATTCCCGCGAAGGCGGGAATCCATCCATGGCAGTAATATTCATTAATTTTAACAAAATGAAGTCAATAGTTCTTTAAAAGACTTGAGTGCCTGTTAAGGATAGGTTCCCGCCTTCGCGGGAATGACAACGTTTTTATGAAGGTGAATTTCGCGCCAGCAACTAGGGCCTGTCGTCACACGCACCTCACTACGTCGTCCCGCGGCTTGTCCGCGGGATCCAGGAAAAACTTCATCTACTATAGACCTATCAGTTATCCTTGTATTTTTTACAAGGAGCCGCCTGGATGGATGCGACGTCATGAACTGACTGATGAACAGTTTAAAAAAATAGAAAACATGCTGCCCGGACGCGAAGGACATGTAGGTGTTACTGCTCAAGATAACAGACTTTTTATTAATGGTGTTCTTTGGATATTTAAAACAGGTGCACCATGGCGAGATTTACCCGAAAGATATAGCCATTGGAAAAGTGTCCACCGCAGATTTTCTCGTTGGTCAAGAGCAGGTATTTTTGACAGAATTTTTCGAGTTTTATCTGAAGAAGCAGATATGGAATTTTTGTTAGTTGAAGATTTTCACGATTTAATTACTGTATTTACAAACTTTATTTTAACCATTAAATATCGCAAATTTATATCAATCATGAATGATACATAATTTGAGGAGATGTTTATGGGAGAGTCTTTTGTTTATATTTTGGCAAGTCGCCGAAATGGAACCTTATATGTTGGTTCAACAACAAATTTAATAAAAAGAGTATGGGAGCATAAAAATAAGGTTATTCCTGGATTTACAGCTAAGTATAAAGTTCATCAATTGGTTTATTATGAAATGCATCAAGATATCATGGAAGCTGCCATGACGCGAAAGACGATTTAAAAATTGGTGCAGGAAATGGAAAATAAACATCATTGAACAATTTAATCCAACATGGCGAGATTTATACGAAGAAATCTGCATTTAACTGGATCCCGCGGACAAGCCGCGGGACGACATAGTGGGGTGCGTGTGACGACAGGCCCTAGAAGCAACCAGTGCTTCACCTCGATAGTTCTGCTCTGCCAGCAATTCTTTTGGTGTTATTGAAACTTTTTGTGGCGTTTTTATACTTTCTTTTAAACCTTTCATAATCAACTCCAATTAAATTTGTTTCAAAAAATAT
>DASZQR010000011.1 GCA_035549555.1 Patescibacteria group bacterium | reverse complement strand
GGTCTTTTAAAAATGGTCAGTTTCTAAAATATATGTATTGTGAATTTTTATTGCAGTCCAGTTGATGGCCAGGTGCCGGTGTTGGGCCAGCGCATTCTTTATGCTAACATGCCACAAATATCTTCAGGCTCGCCCACACCCAAAGAAGCAGGTGCAGTAAATAATAATTGGTAAGATAATTGCACGTATTTGCCGTCATTTACATAAAACAATATTAATGATGATTGTGCCCCTAACCGATGTATTATTGTTACTTTGTTGGTCCTTAGTTTGGTTGAATATGTTTGTTCGAGTTCCGTTGATCCTGCCGAAACTATTACGGTTTCCTATTCTCTGGCGGGCAAAATTTCTGTCCCTTTTCGGCGGTGTCCTGCACCTAAGGTTGAGGTACGTTGTCACATTTAGAAAACACTACTTTCATTATTTTGAATAATAACTAACTAACAAGCAACCCTAACCTAACTATTTGTATTTTTTTATATTTTAGTTCGTGTGCTCCTTGTGTGGAGTGAAGTGTACATGGGAAAAAGCTCTCAAGCGCCACTTAAAGACACAGCATGCTACTGATAAGCTTCGCTGCAGTATTTGTTCGTACGAGACAACAAGGCAGGACACGTTGAATCGTCACATTGCGTCGCATAAGCATCAAACAACGCCCCTTAAATGCATCACTTGTGGCAAGACATTTAAATATAGGATGGCGCTCAAAAAGCACTACGACAGGCTTCACCCGGATGACTTCGATCTCAACTTAGAGGATATTTAGGATAAGATTTTTATTTTGTTATATGAACTTTGTACCTTTCTCTTACTAGTCAATGTATTAAGATTAATAGATTTAGATTATAATATTATGTATTCAGGAAAGGGGTGGTTGGGAGGAATTTTAATAAAATGAATTTAAATATAACAAACTTATTTTGCCCCAAAACCAAATAAATTTCATATGAGTAATTAATCACTCGTTACATGCCCTGCAAGCTAGACCATAACAAATTCACTAATAACTATACAAGCGCTATATTCCGCTAACCAAACATTCAATCCTGCTCAAAATAGATAGTTCTTCCTTATTCCATGCTAAGATCAACATGCCACATTAAGCTAACCTCTACACATAACCTGAGCTCCCATAACGTTGTCCATTATTTCAATTTTTCATACTTTAATTTTTTCTGTCCTGTAGAGTTGGCCGATATTTTCCATACTAGATGGACATTCCTCATTCACGCTCTAGCATAACCTAACCTTACCACTTTCATCCTAACCCTTACCCAGACTCCAACTACGTTGTCACTTTTTAAATTAATTATTAAGATCGCTATATAGGAGTTGTGTCAACTTTTTGGGGCAACCTGTGATTTGATAAAATGTTTGGTGCATCAGTTCAAACCCACTTCCGTTGAGAAAAGTATACGTTGATTGTCATATTTTTAAAAATTACTATAGAAATAATTCTTATATATTTACTTATTTGTTTAACTTTTATACTTTAGTTATTTCTGTGTAGTACGGTTGACGAATTCTTTTGGAAGTAAATTGGGCATTCGGCATTAAACGTGTGTACGTGCTCAGGCTTATTGGGTTCTCTCTAACCCTAATGTAAACTGAAATTTGAAATTTCGGCAAGAAATTTCGAAATTTTTTTCGCGGTTCTTAAGGTACCGTTAATGGGTTTGGGGGCTAATGTATATATATTCTTGTAGTGTGATGTTTGCTTGTTCCAACCTGATGTGGAACCGCAAATTTTTTTTTGGAAAGAGTTGATGACCCTGATTAAATTTATACGGATTATCACCTTCGGGTTGGTTGTTAAGGGAACCCTATCTCGTTTTTTCATTTTTTTTCAATTTGTCAGCTGATCCAACTCTTTCGCTACTGTCAGAGCTTAACGTGTCTATCTGTAACCATCTTTCTTGTATTGGTATTTTAAAATAACAATATGTGCTTTGTATTATACTTTTAATACTTACCGCTTCGATTACTTTTTTATCATGGAGTTTTTGGACCTTGAAGCTGAGGAGGATATCGAGAGCGATATTGATGATCTCGCAAATGATGACGTTGTGGTGCATATTCCACCTAATCAGCCACGATGGCCTGGTCTATCCCAAGAAAATCAAGATGCGTTAATACGGCAGGATGTATTGGACGGTGTCGTTGTTATTTCCGACACAATGAAGATAGGTAAAATTTGTAAGTTAACTAATCGGATACATTAATATATGAAATTTTACTTATACACATTGTTAACATGTATTATTTATATTGCAAATTAACATAAATTGAATCTTAAAATTTATTGCAGCTGGAGTAGTACAACTTGACCTATACCCAGCGGTTTCTAAGAAGACGTTTAAAGGATTTGACGATTATTTTCCAGCTAATACAGCAAACATATATGAATTTCCTCTAGCACACTGCGGTAACAGT